>JADKCL010000011.1 GCA_016718825.1 Bacteroidota bacterium
TCAAGTCAAAGACACGGCCATACGAAACGGCGCGTTTGACAGCCAGGATTCCCAAGTCTCTGTTTTGACGGGAAATGTACATTTCGCTCCAACCCAGGATGCGGCCGCTCGGGGATTTGATCTGAAAGAAAAACTGGCCATTGGCACTTTCGCGCCGAACGATGCAGCTTTCGAGTTGGCCGTAGCGCATCACGGAGGCGATCGCATGAATCGTTTCCGACTTGGTTTTGAAGCCGCGACCGGCCAAGATGATCTCGCCGTTGGCAGCTTTGAGGTGGAAATAAATCTTGCCGTCCTTGCCGGCAAGGATTTCGAATTTTGGTTTACGCATAAGACTCTCTTGATTTTTTTGGCGGGGAACAGCCCCCATTTCCTATACTCAAATGTACGTTTGGCCTTTGACATCTCGTGTCAATCCGGCAGGGGTATTTTGGGGTATTTTATTGCATTTCCTGCGAATCAAGGCCGTTTTTCATTCTCCAATTAGGCAACGAAAATGTACATTCGAAGGCGACTTTTTCATGTGTACATCCGCCCATTTTCCTATCTTGGCAGTAAATATCACTCAGGATGAAAATCGCGGTTATTGGAAACGGAAATGTCGGAAATGCCCTCGCCATGCGCTTTGGAAATGCCGGCCATACAGTCACCCTCGGCGTGCGGAAACCCGACGATCCCGAGATCAAAAAAATCGAAGTCTTCCCCAACATCCGCGTCGCCGACATCCGCACGGCGGCCGATCGCTCGGATGTGATCGTGGTCGCCACGCCCGCACACGTCGCCATTTCGGTTGCCGAACAACTCGGCCCGCTCACAGGCAAGGTGCTCATCGACGCCACCAATGCCGTGAGGCAACGGCCCGAACCCTATGCGACGGCCTTCGACGCCTTCAAAGCGCTCACCCAAGCCGAATGCATGAAATGCTTCAACACCACCGGCGTCGAAAACATGCAAAATCCCTTCTACAACAATGTCCCGATCGACCTCTTCATGTCTGGCAGCAGCGCCAAAGGCAAACAAGTGACCCGCGAACTCGCCCTTAGCGCCGGCTTCGGCGAATGTTACGACTTCGGCGGCGACGACAAGGTGGCCCTGCAGGAGCAATTTGCCCTTGCCTGGATCAACCTCGCGATCATGCAAGGGCATGGGCGCAACATTGCGTTTAAGTTGTTGAAGCGGTAGGGGGAGGTTTTACCAAAATTTCCACCAGGGCTTTGGTGGTGTTTGGGGAGGATCGCCAACAGGCGACAACTTTGGATTTGTCCCATCTTGCGCTGGCGCGGGTCCAAATTGCTGGAGCTTCGTTTCAAACATCAATTCATCCGCAGTGTTCAAAGGTTCATCGAAAAAACGCGCGGTCAAAGCAAAGACAAACTCCTCACCCACTTGGTCTTCGGTCATCGGCTCTTCCGGATCATAGTCGTCAGGGTAAAGTCGGCTTCCATCGGGTTGCAGGATGGACTTTGAAAGCAGCGACATTTCCTGCGACAACGGCGCCCCATGGTCAAGGAATGTCCCGTCATCTGAGCTCCCTGCGCGCGCACGGATTTTTTGGCCATCGGCGAGCAAGGCATAACCCCAAAAATTGACCGTGCTTTGCAAGACAAAAACCCCGATTTCCGTATTGGGAAAGGTCTTCATCAGGAACGCCTCCTCGGGCGAAACCTCCTCCGAGAGGCAAGCGCTTGAGAGCATCACATCACAGATGAGGAGGCAATCACCGAATTGACCAATGTACACGGCATCATCGTCAGGGTAAATTGCCCGCTCAAAGGGGGCCTCGCCAACGGGGACAAGGTCGCCGTAGCCCAAGCCCTCCAACAAAGCCACACGATCAAATTCGACGACCGGCTTCACAACGATGAAAAATGATTTCCAACCCATAGTGCAAAATCTAGATGGTTTTGAGGAGAAGCCTCCAGTGCCTCATTGCAGGTGGTGAAGATAAAGCGAATCAAGGCTTGGGCCAAACCTATCCTGCCACCCCATTGAAAAACCCAAACTTTCCCCCGAATTTGGTTCCCATGAATGCCCTCACTCCTTTCAAGCAAAACCTTCTGATCCTTGGCTTCCTCCTCGGTCTGTCGAGTTGCGCACCCAAACCCGCGATCTTCCGCGCATTTTCTGATGGAACCATGTCTTGGTGGTCCCTGAACCTGTACGCGGATAGCAGCTTTGACATGCACCTCGGCGGCGGAGACTTCGAAGGCCAATACCGGATTCTTGGCGACACGATCTTGTTGGGGTATCCTGAAGGAGCCGGATAATGGCCCTCGGCCTTTTTTTATCGACCAAGAGGGGGGGGGGGGGGGGGGGGGGGGGGGGGGGGGGGGGGGGGGGGGGGGGGGGGGGGGGGGGGGGGGGGAGGGGGGCGAGGGGGGCCCCGGGGGGGGGGGAGAAAAGGGAAAAAAGTACTTTGGGAAGGCCGGAATTTGGGGGGGTAGGGGAAGGGGGGGGGGGGGGTAATTAAAAAAAAAAAGGAAAAAGAAGCCAAAAAAGGGGGGGGGGCGGGCGCGGGAAAGGGGCGGGCGGGGGGGGGGGGGGGGGGGGGGGGTCCGGGGTCGGGGGGAAAGGGGGGGGGGGGGGGCCTGGAGGGAGGGGGCGGGGGGGGGGGGGGGGGGGGGGGGGGGGGGGGGGGGGGGGCCTCCCGCGCGGGGGGGGGGGGGGGCGGGGGGGCCGGGCGAGGGAGAGACGGGAGGGAAGGAGGGGGAAGAAGGGGGGGGGGGGGAGGGGGGCGGGGGGGGGGGGGGGGGGGGGGGGGGGGGGGGGGCCGGGCGGCGGGCCTCCCGGGGGGGGAGGGGGGGGGGGCCAGGGGCACGGGGGCAGGGGCGCGGGGGGACAGAAGGGGAGAAGAGAAAAAGGGGGGGGGTAGGGAGAAGGGGGGGGGGAGAGAGAAGAGGGGCCGGGGGGGGGGGGGAGAAGGCCCCGCCCCGCCCCGCCCCCCCAGGCCGGGCCCGGGGGGGGGGGGGGGAGGGGAGGGGGGGGGAAAGGGAGAGGAGAAAGGGGGGGCGTACGCCGGGGGGGGGGCCGTCCCCCCCAGGGCGGTTCCCGAGAGGAAGGCAATTTTGCCACGGCCACGCGAGCCAGAAGCAGAGAGCCGGAAGGAGAGGCGGAGAGCACGACGAAACCGCCCCCCGGCGGGAGGGTGTCTCCGGGGGGGCCGGGGGCGGGGGGGGTTGGCCCCGGACGCCGGGGGGGGGGGAGGGGGGGGCGCGCAGGAGGGGGGGGGGGCCGGAAGCCCAAAAAGGAAAAAAAGGAAGACCAAAAAAACCCCAAAGGGGAGCCCGGGAAGAGACCCCTTGAGCGGCCCGGGGGGGGGAAGGGCCCGGGGCCCTGGGGGGCCGGGGGGGGGGCGCGCGGGGGGGCCGCGGCGGGGGGGCGCGGCGGGGGACAAGGCCCGGCGGGCCGGGGGGGGAGGAGCGGGCCGGGGGGGGGGGGGGAGAAGAGGCGCGGCGGGGGGGCCCGGGGGGAAGGGCCCGTGGAAAGGCCAGCGGGGGGGGGGGGGGGGGCGCGGGGGGGGAGGCGGGCGGGCGGGGGCGGGGGGCGGCAACCGCCGGGGGGGGGGGGGGGGGGGCGGGGGGGGGAAGAGGGGGATGTTTGGGGCGGGGGGGGAGTGGCGCGGGGGGGGGGGGCACGCCCGGCCCCAAAGGAGGGGGCCGCGCGACCCAACCGTCCCCGCCGCCGGGGGGGAAGAGGAGGGGCCCCCGGGCGGCCCGGCCGGCGGGGGGGCGGGAGGAGTGGGGGGCGGGGCCAGAAAATAACCGGGGGGGCCCGCTTTTGTGCCCCCCCGGCCGCCGGGGGGGCGGGGGGTTTCACCCCCCGGGGAGGGGGGGGGGAAGGGGGGGGGGCTTTTTTGGTGGGGGGGCGGTGGTTTGGGTTTTTTCGTTGTCCGCCGGGCCGCGGCGCGGGGGCGCCCCGCCCCGCCCCCCGGCCCCCCCACGAGGAACACGGGAGGGCCGGGGGGGGAAAAAAAGGAGGGGGGGGGGGCGGGGGGGAAGGGGAGGAAGGGGAGGAGGCCCGCCCGGGGCCCCCCGGGGGGGCTCCGGGCGGGTCCCGGGGGGGGGGGGGGGGGCAGGGCCGGCGCGGGGGGCGAGGGGGGGGGGGCGCCGGGGGGGGGGGGGGGCGGCGCGCTTCCCCGGAAGGAGAGCGGAGCGACGGAGACGGGAAAAGGGAAAAGAGGGGGGGGGGGGAAGGGGGGGGGGGGGGGGGGGGAGGGGGAGTGCAGCGCAGAAAAAACAGAGGCGGGGCAAGCGGCGGGGAGAGGGGGGGGGGGGTAGCCCCGCCGATTCGGAGGGCCCCCGGGGGGCCGCAACCACGGGCCGACCCAGGGGGGCGGACCGAACCCGGAAGGGTTGATCCCACCTTCCCCCCCGGGGGGGGGGGGGGGGGGGGGCGGGGGGGGGGGGGGGGGGCGGCCCGGGCGGGGGCGGGCGCCGGCGGCGACCGCGGCGAAAGGGCCGGCCCCCCCCAACACCCAGCACCAAGGAGCGGCCGGCGGGGGGGGGGGGGCGGGGGGGGGGGGGGGGGGGGGGGGGGCGGCAAGGAGCGGGGGGGGGCGGGGGGGCGGGCCCAAAACCGCGGCCCCCCCCGGGCGCGGCCCGAGGGGAGCGAAGCGGGCAGGCGGCACGGAAGGCGGCCCGCCGCCGGGGCCCGGGCGGGAGAAGGGGGGGGGGGGAGGGCGGGGGGAGGAGGGGGGGGGGGGGGGGAAAAAAGGGGGGGGAGAAGGGCGGGGGGGAAGAGGGGAAGGAACCCGGGGAAGGGCGCCGGAAAGAGGGGCGAAGGAGAACGGCTTCCTCCCCACGGGGCAACAGGGGGGGGCACAACTCCCCGCATTTTCCCTAAATTCGCCCAACAAGGTCGCGAATAAAAATGCCCCTCCGCCACTTCCATCCCGCCACGCGCCAATGGTTCGAAGCCGCATTCGAATCCCCGACCGACATCCAACTCGGCGCATGGCCGGCCATTCAAGCGCATGAGCATACCCTCATCGCCGCGCCCACGGGCTCGGGCAAGACCTTGGCAGCCTTCCTCTCCGCCATCGACGAACTCGTCCAACTCAGCCTTGAAGGCCGGCTCGAAGACCGCACCTACGTGGTCTATGTCTCGCCGCTCAAGGCGCTGAGCAATGACATTCACCGGAATCTGCACCGCCCGCTCGACGGCATCGACCAGGTGCTCCAAGCCTCCGGCTTGGCGCGGCACGGGATTCGGGCAAGGGTGCGGACCGGGGACACGACTGCGAATGAGCGCGCGTCCATGACCCGCACCGCGCCGCATATCCTCGTCACCACGCCCGAAAGCCTGTACCTCCTGCTCACAAGCACCGGCGGACGCAAGATGCTCTCCGGCACCCGCACCCTGATCGTGGACGAAATCCATGCCATGGTCGGCAGCAAACGCGGTTCGCATTTTGCCATCAGCGTCGAGCGCCTCCGCAATCTCGTCGGTCGGCCCATCCAACGCATCGGCCTCTCCGCCACACAAAAACCCATCGACTTGGTCGCCCGATTCCTCGTCGGCAATGCGGAGGTGACCCCCGATGGCCAACCCCTCTGCCGCATCATCGACACCGGCCACCGCCGCCACCTCGATCTGGGCATCGAGATTCCGCCGTCGCCCCTCAGCGCGGTCTTGGCCAATGACCAATGGGAGGAAATTTACAATATCCTCGAGCAGCGCATCCTGGAGCATGCCACGACGCTGATCTTCGTGAATACGCGCCGCCTCGCCGAGCGCCTTTCCCACCATCTCAAGGAACGGCTCGGCAAACAGGCCATCAGCGCGCACCATGGGAGCCTGAGCAAGGAGCAGCGGCACGATGCCGAACAACGCCTGAAAAACGGGCAGCTTCGCGCACTCGTGGCCACGGCGAGCATGGAGCTGGGCATCGACGTCGGGGAAATTGACTTGGTCTGTCAAATTGCTTCGCCCAAGACCATTTCGGCATTTTTGCAGCGCGTCGGGCGTTCGGGACACTTTGTCGGCGGCACGCCCAAGGGCCGGCTGTTTCCCCTTACGCGCGACGACTTGGTGGAATGCACCGCGATTTTGGATGCCGTGCGCCGCGGCGAACTCGACCGCATCATCATGCCGGAGCAACCGCTCGATGTCTTGTCGCAGCAGATCGTGGCCGAGGTCGCCAATCAGGAATATTCGGAGGATGCACTTTTTGCCCTGATGCGCCGCCCGTATCCGTTTCGCAACTTGACCCGCGAAACGTTTGACGAACTCATCGCGATGCTCTCGGAGGGATTCACCCTGCGCAATGGCCGTAGCGCGGCTTACCTGCACCGCGACGCTGTGAATGGGATTCTCCGAGCTCGGAAAGGGGCACAACTCGCGGCCCTCACAAACGGCGGCGCGATCCCCGACAATTTCAATTACGACGTGATCCTGCAACCGAGCGGCACCTTCATCGGCACGGTCGAGGAGGATTTTGCCATCGAAAGCATGGCCGGCGACGTCTTCCAACTCGGGAATGGATTCTGGAAAATCGAGAAGCTGGAGACGGGGAAATTGCTGGTGCAGGATGCCCACGGACAGACGCCGTCGATCCCGTTCTGGTTTGGCGAGGCGCCCGGGCGCAGCGACGAACTTTCGTTGGCGGTTTCGCGGTTGCGGGAAGAAGTCGCCTTTCGGATTCGGGAGGAGCTGATTTTTCCGGGGACGAATGCGGAGGAAAACGTCGCCGAATGGGGCGCGGAGGCCATGGCCTTCTTGCAGGAGACCTTGGGTTTGCAGACTTCGGCGGCGATGCAGATACTATTATATGTGGCCGCAGCGAAGATGGCTTTGGGAACATTGCCCGGGCCGAAGACCATCGTGATGGAGCGGTTCTTTGACGAGGCGGGCGACATGCATTTGGTGATCCATTCTCCATTTGGGAGCCGCGTGAACAAAGGCTGGGGACTGGCGCTGCGAAAACGGTTTTGCCGGAATTTCAACTTCGAATTGCAAGCTGCGGCGACCGAGGATGCGATCATCCTTTCGTTGGGGGCCACGCATAGTTTTGTGCTCGACGAGGTTTTCCATTATCTGCAGGCGGATTCGGTACGCGACATCCTGGTGCAAGCCCTGCTCGATGCGCCGATGTTTGGCGTCCGGTGGCGGTGGAATGCAACCCGCGCCTTGGCGATCCAGCGGCGAAGGGCAAGCGGTCGGGTCGCGCCGCATTTGCAAAGGATGGCTTCGGAGGATTTGATTTCGCTGGTATTTCCCGACCAACTCGCCTGCCTGGAAAACATTGTGGGCGAACGCGAAGTGCCCGACCATCCGTTGGTGCGGCAGACGATCGAGGATTGCCTGACCGAGGCCATGGACATTGTGCATCTCGAGGAAATCATCGGGCAGATCAACCGCGGCGAATTCAAACTCGTGGCCCTCGACTTGCGGGAGGCCTCGCCCTTGGCGCAGGAGATCATCAATGCGCGGCCTTATGCTTTTCTCGATCCCGCAGGCCTGGAAGACCGCCGCACCCACGCGATCAAAAACCGCCGTTGGATGGATCCGGCTGAGGCCGCCGAACTCGGGAAACTCGATCCGCTGGCCATCGAACAGGTGCGCTTGGAGGCTTGGCCGACCGTGCGCAGCGTCGATGAATTGCACGAAGCGCTGATGTTGCTCGGCTTTCTCACAGAGGAAGAAGGCCAATTGGGCGACGGCGAATCCGGTTGGGAGGGTTACTTTGAAACGCTTACAAACCTTCGACGGGCAGCTAGGCTCCTTCGTGGAAAGGACAAACCCGTGCTTTGGGTCGCTGCGGAAAGGCTGCCGGAATTTGAGGCGCTGTTTGGCGAATTGCAGCTCGAACCCAAGATTGTTTTTCCGGAAAGGCTGATCCGCAAGGAATACGAAGACACCGTGGCCCGCAAGGAAATCCTGCGCGGACGCATGGAGGCGCTTGGGCCCGTGACCTGCGCGACCTTGGGTGAATCGTTGGGCATTTCGGCAAATGAAGCGGAATACGCCATGATGGCCTTGGAAGCCGAAGGCTTTGTGTTTCGGGGAAGGTATTCTGGCGTCGAGGACGAGGAATGGTGCGAACGGCGGTTGCTGGCGCGGATTCACCGCTATACGGTCAAGACTTTGCGGGCCGAGATTCAGCCCGTTTCTGCGCAGACTTATATGCGTTTCCTGATCGACTGGCAAAAGGTCGGCCCGGAACATGACTTGCAGGGGCCGGAATCTTTGCTCGAAGTCGTCTCGCAAATGGAAGGTTACGAAGCCCCCGCCGTGGCTTGGGAAGGCGAAATCCTGCCGCTGCGGATGCGGCATTATGATCCGCTTTGGTTGGATATGCTCTGCATGTCCGGGCGACTTACATGGGGAAGATTGAGACCATCCAACGCAGATGGATTGGCAAAGTCAGGGCCGATCCGTTCGTCGCCGATCACATTGCTGAGCCGGGAGCGCTTCAGCACTTGGCGAAAGGCCGCAGGCCAACCGGAGTCCCCGGCCATTCTCTCCCACCGTGCGAGCGAAGTGGTGGCCTACCTGCAAAAACACGGCGCGAGCTTTTTCCACGACCTGCAACGTGCATTGAACTTGCTGCCGAGCTACTTGGAAATGGCCCTCGGCGAATTGGTAACGGCGGGCATGGTGAGTTCGGATAGTTTCACGGGCCTGCGGGCCTTGTTGCTGCCTGCGGATCAGCGGGCGAAAAGCGAGAAACAAGGCTTGGTGTTTGGGATGGAGCAGGCGGGGAGGTGGACGCTGAGAGCATCGTCTGAATCACAATTTTCAGACCCGATAGCTATCGGGTTCGCAGAATTTCCAGAATCTGGGTTGGTTGTGAATTCGAAAGGTGGTCGTCCTATGGGGCCTGATATTTCGGATGAAAACTCGCTTACGGACGAGGAGCGGGAGGCGATTGCGATGACTTTGTTGCGGCGGTATGGGGTGGTGTTTCGGAGATTGGCGGAGCGGGAGGCGAATATGCCGCATTGGCGGGAGATGGTGCGGGTTTTTCGGCGGCTGGAAGCGCGGGGCTTGATCCGTGGCGGACGCTTTGTGGATGGGATGTGGGGCGAGCAATATGCCTTGCCGGAGGCATTGGGGCTTTTGCGGAAATTTCGCTTGAAGCCATTGGATGGGCAGTTGGTATCGATCTCGGCGGCCGATCCTTTGAATTTGCTCGGCGTATTTTCATTGGGGCATCGGTTGTCGGCGATTTCGGGGAATCGGGTGCTCTATCGGGATGGGGAACCGATTGCGATTCTGGAGGGGAAGGATGTGCGGTTTATCGTGGACGTGCCGCAAGTGGAGCGATGGGAATTGCAAAAGGTCCTCGTTCAGCGGATGATTCCGCCGAAGGTTAGGGGGTATGTGTAGCAGTGCGGGTGAGGAGTGTGAGTGAGGAAGGCCCTTTAGAGTTTTCAAAATCTAAGTTACCGGACTTATTATTCAAAATTGACTGCGATGCCTACGTACCTTTTGCAGGATGAATCGTGATCGCACAATCCACAAGGTCAATGCAAAACTTCGTCCCGGCCAAGAAATCGAGTCCAATCACGCCGCGAAAGGTGGATTCTGGATCGTCGAAAGATAGGATGTCACTTCGAAGTTTTGCTTTTGGATCCCTAGCGCCGCGAGCAGCGCGACATCAAATCGATTCGCATGGATAATCCCGTTTGCCGTTTCCACGGGAACAAGCCCCTTGGTGTCTCCGAGCCGATAGCCCTCCTTGATCAAAATCCCAAAGTCGATAAATGTGTGTGAGGCTCCAGAATCCAGCACCAAATCGACGATGCTGTTCCCAATCCTTGCGCTCACAAGAATCAGATCGTCTTCGTTGTTCTGGTAAACGCGTAGCTTTGAGCCATTTGCGGTTAGAATTGGTCTGGCCTGTAAACAAGATGGTTGTCAATGTATTCTTTGGTGATTCGCTGCCTTTGAGGCAAAGCTCTAGATAGTCTTTTCCGTCTTGAATTTGCCGCACGTATCTCCCAGGAGGGCTTGGCAGCCTTGTCGTCAATCCGCATCAAGACCCATCCATCTGGCCTCGAATGATATTTTGTCAATTCTTCCATCGTCGCAATCGTTTAATCAAAAATACATCCTTTTTTAGATTTTGAATCTGCGAAGTTTGTAAGTGCATTTGCCATTTGTCAATCCCCCTCAGCAATCCTCCAAAACCGTCCCCTCCACTTCCAAGATCAGTCCCTTCCCGTAACAAGCCGCTGGGGTCTGGAACCCCGTTTTGAAGTCCCCTTTCAGGATGCGCTCGGTGATGTTGGCGCAGGTGAAGGCCGTGAGGGTATAGCCTTCGCGCGTCTTCAGGCGGGCGCGGGCGACTTTGCCGGCGGCATTTTTGACTTCGCCGATGAGGTAGGATTTTGCTTTCTCGCGGACCTCGGCATTCGGACCCGACATGAAGGCGCGGATGAGGCCGTGAATGGCTTTGGGGATGAGGTTTAGAACGGGGATTTTCTCCAGGCCGCCGATTACTTTGGAGAAGCCGCCGCTGCTTTTGGGCAAAACGGTGTACACGACAATGTTGGGAATGCCCGTGGTAAAGTAGGCCGTTGAGACGTCGCCCCAAGGAATGGCCGTGCAGATTTTTTTCTTCCCAAAGAATTCGAGCTCCTTGGTGCTGTAATTCATGGGGACAGGCATGATCTTGCCGTCCTTGCGAATGGCGCCTCCCTTGCCGATGCCGCGAACCATCGTTAGCGCGGTGCCGCGTGAAACGCCGCCGGTTCCGTAAAATGCCAGTTCCAAGGAAGTCGCGTCGGCCATGCGTTCTTTCAAATGCAACGCCAGGCAATCCGAAGGGACCACGTCAAAGCCGGTGCCCGGCATGAGCAAAATTCCGGCATCGCTTGCCTTTGCGTCCCAGGCGCACGCCTTTTCAAAAACTTCAATTTCGCCGGTGATGTCGATGTAATGCGCTTTGTGGGCGATGCAGGCAGATGCGACGCCTTCGAAGGTGTCCACAAATGGCCCCGCGCAATTCACCACCAATTTGATATCGGGATGCTGCCCCAAGACCGCCGCCACATCTTCCGCCTTGCCAGCAACAAATTCCAGACCATGCTCGGTTGCAACTTCCTTCAGCTTTCCCGCATTGCGTCCGCCCAACAGCGGACGGATGCCTTTTGAGAGGAGCTCAATGATGAGCAGTTTGGCCGTGTAGCCATAGGCACCGTAAAGAAAAACCGTTGTTGCTGAATCCATCCGGCAAAGTTAGCAGTTTTGGATACCGCCACCGGCGTCAAATAAACTGCTAACTGCTACTTTCTAACTGCTCACTATTTCTCCCTTTTCGTCTTGTCCTTCATCCGGTGCATGGTTTGTTTGAAAACTTTTCGGCTGAGGCGGGGAAGTTTGACCACGACACCGAGCTTTACAGAAAGATAATTCGGCACAAAATCTTCCAAGGTATCATCGACCCATGCCTTGTTTTGCTGCATCCGCAGGCCAATTCCGAAGGCGAATGCGGTGTTGTTGGTGAGCGGCACGCGACCACCCAGAGTCGGATTGATCAAAAATCCGCCGCGCTGCAGCGTGTCGAGGCTCAGGGCGTAACCGAGGTCGAGTGTCACGTAAGGCGTCCATTTCTTCTGCGGAAAATGCAACCGCGCGTCCACGAACATGGGGAGCAACAGCATTTCATCCGGCCCGTAGCCATGGATTCCTACGCCGACACCCAGCGTAAAAAGTTTGTTGATCTGATAACCGCCGATCAAATTGCCCCCGAGCGACAGCGGATATTTGAGTCCGCTGCCAGCCGGCAACCCAAAGTCAAAATCGGCAATCCCCACCAAGCTCGCATAAGGCGAACGCAACGTCTGCGAATCGGACTGCGCACCAGCGATCGTCGGGGACAACAGGAGCAGTGGCAGCACAAGGGCGAAGAATTTTCTCAGTTTTTGCATGGGCGGATCAGCGATCAATCGGTTTTCCCGCGAATCTGCATTCGAAGGTAGCCGCAAACTTATTCCCAAAGATATTTTAGAAGGGGCAGAATGCAATGCGTCGATTTCATCCGGACCGCATCCGCTGGAATCCAAGGTTTTCTTTCCGACATTCGCAGCCACTGTCCCCAAATGGCAGTTCGGAAGTCCATGAATTCATTTCAATCCAAAGTGGTCGTCGTCACAGGAGCCGGTTCAGGTATCGGACGGGCCTTGGCAATGGCATTTGCAGGGCAGGGTGCGCGGCTCGCTTTGAACGACTTCAACGAACAGACCTTGCAAGAAACGGTCGCTGCATTGCCTGCCGGGACGGGAGTTTTTGCTGCGACATTCGATGTTTCCAAAAAGGAATTGATGTTTCAGTTTGCAGACGACGTCCTGGAGAAATACGGCAAGGTCGATGTCGTCGTCAACAATGCGGGGGTGGCCATTGCAGGTTTCCGGACGGATGAGGTTTCCATTGAGGACTACGAATGGATCATGGGCATCAACCTTTGGGGCATGATTTATGGCTCCTTGGCATTTTTGCCACACCTTCGAAAGCAACAAGAATCGGCCTTGGTCAATGTCTCGAGCATCTTCGGCCTACATGGCATCCCCGTCCAAGCACCCTACGTGACGACCAAGTTTGCCATCCGCGGATTCACGGAATCGCTGGCGCTGGAGGAGCAAGTGCATGGGACCGGCGTGACAGTGTCAAGCGTGCATCCCGGTGGCATCAAAACCAACATTGCCCGCGCCTCCAAGGGTGCCGAAGTCGATCCGCAAGCCATCGCAGAATTTGAAAA
Source organism: Bacteroidota bacterium (assembly GCA_016718825.1). Classification (NCBI taxonomy): domain Bacteria; kingdom Pseudomonadati; phylum Bacteroidota; species Bacteroidota bacterium. The sequence continues at coordinate 12,704 of JADKCL010000011.1, forward strand.
GCAATTCAGAACGACGCCCGAACGCGCGGCCGCGATCATTTTGCGCGGCATCCGCAAAAAGAAGTCGAGGATCTTGGTCGGAACCGACGCGCACATTTTTCACTTTGCTGCCCATCGGATGCGGTTTCTGCTGCGCTATTTTCTGAAGCGGGGGCTGAAGAAGACGGTGGGGAAGGCCTAGGATGATTACTTAATCCACCTTCGTGACCTTGACTTGGAATTCTCCGGCTGCATTCGTCACTTTCAGGATGTAAACCCCTGCACGCAATGCTCCCAAATGGAGGCGCTTGTGCGCGGAAGCTCCAAATTCCTGTTCCAAAACCAGCTTCCCCGCCAAGTCAAACAGCCGCAACGCTGCAGGACTGTCACTCGCCGTCTGCACATAAATCTCATCACGGGTCGGATTGGGAAAAACTGCAGCTTGCTTTCCTGGAGAAAGGTGCGGTGCCGAAAGGGTGCCCTGGACCGTCAAAACCTTGTCGATGCCCTGCAAGGGCAGGTCTCTTCCGAGGGGATTGATCATCCTAGCGTCTGCTACCGTGATGGCAAGGGGTGAATAGGTCGTATCCCCCGGCATTTTTCCCGAAATGTTGTCGATCACCACGATGCCGATGCGGGAAATGATGCCTTCGCCGGAAATCGGCTGATGGTCCGTACGCGTGAGCGCCAGGTCGATGCGCCCGAGGGCATGCATCCGCTGCACGAGCGTGAGCAGGTTCACCCCCTGCTGCCCGACCCAGCAGGAGTCAAAATCCACTTCGACCGTGGCCGAATCCACGATCTGCGGATCATAAAACACCGACCAAGCAATGCCATAGACACTATCCGCCGGATGTTGTGGCGTCCCGAGGCGCACGAGCAGCTGCACATGACTACTGTCCAAGACGGTGTCATACAGGGACTCGATGGCGAGTTCGGGGTCATTGGTGGTGCCCATAAGTAATCCATGGGTCTTGTTATGGACGAGGCCATAATTTTGGAGAATGGCCAAGGTATCGTTGTCATTCACAGCTCCATCGCCATTGCAATCGGCATGGGCATGGTTGGTCCCGCCAACAAAACTAGAATCCCAAAGGGTGGCATCTTGGGAAATCCATTGCAGGGTGGCATTGGGCCTGACCGCCCCTGTATCGCCATAAGCGAGGCCGATGGCGAGCAGGTCTTGGTTGTTGGCAATCAGATCATCATTGGCATCCCCCGGCCAAACCTCAAAGTTGCTGCTGCGAAAATGGATACTCGGATCACCCAGGATGTTCATGCAACGCTGGTGATTGAGATAAACTTGGTCCGTCCAAATCTGTATGAAGGTGTCGCTTGCAGCCTGCACAAAATATCCCAAGGAGGCACTATCCTGATTCCGAAATGCTGCTTCACTAAAGAATTCGCCCCAGTTGCCCAAGGGAGTGAGATAGGCAAACGAACCATATCCTACTGCAGCAATCGCACCTTTGGAGGGCTCCAAAACCCAAGATTCGCCCATGGAGAGGGTATCATGGCCAAAGTCACAAAATAGCGGTGTCAATGCGAACAGAATCGGAAGACGCTCAACATTGGTGTAGGTCGCGGGATGGTCAATTCCCATATAGGTGTGGTGGATCCCGAACAGGTACACGACACTCGCACCACCATTGATGACGGAATCCTGATCGATCCCTGAACTATCCTCCAAAACAGCATTGAGCCAACTGTAGGACATGGCCCTGCCATTCATCGGGCCCATTCTAAAATCGGATGCGACGCTGTCCATGTAGTGATTGATGGGCACTAATGCTGTTGTATCCAAAGCACCGGAAACAAATACCCCATTTCTCATCCAAGGCGCATCGGCAATCCCTTCATAAGTGGCCAATTTGTCCAGATAGTCAAACCCTTGCTGATCCGATTGAATCGGAACCCTACCGATGACCGCTTGGGTAGTGGGATCCAGCGTCGTAAAACTGCTGACATACATGATGTCGCTGACGGGTTCGCCATAAGCGGGCACATGGTTGATGCCTCCACTTCGAATGTCCGCCTTGCCTTTGCCCCACAGCAAGAAATAGTCGGGCTTGACGGCCCATTGATCGATCGCGTATTTGCAAAAACGTTTGATAGCCAACGGGTGCGGGGAACCATTTCCAAATTCCTCGTAGATCTCATCGGTATAGACAATCTTGACATTGAGCGGATTGACGGTACTGCCTTGGCGATAGTTGCGGTAGCCCTGGGCACTTGCATCCAATTCGCGGGAAGTGATCAGCACCATGTTGGCCGAATTGCCCGTATTGCTCAAGTCGGATCCGATGCCAGACGAAATCGAAGGCGTCAGGATGCCCGCATCGGTTGAGAGATGAATCAATCCGGGGTTGGCTTGACCGGCAATCCAAATTCCAAGGCTGTCGCTGTGGATGGTATCGGTGTAGCGCACTTGGTTGACCAAGTCATAGGCCACGGCGATATTCCCCGGCGCGATATCATGGAATTGATAATAGACCATTGCTGGATTGTTCACGGGAAACGCCACGGTTGATGCCCCGTCCAAATCCGTTTGCGCATTGTAGGTGAGCGCAACAAAGTTTAGAAAGTTTTTGTCGCTGAGTTGACCGGTCTGCGGATCAATATGGATGCGCAACAACTGCGTATCACCGACGAAGGGGAATGGATATGCCAATTCGTAGCTGCGAATAAAGACACCCTGAATTGTATCCACTTGCAGCAAATTGCCATTCAACGAAATTTCGTACCCCTGATCGAACGATTGCAAACTTTCGATTCGCAGAAAAATCCTCGCCGGCGCATTGTTGAGTGCATGCGGGGTCGGGATTTGCAGAAGGAGATCGTTGGTCGAGGAAAAACGACTGGCCAACATATCCTTCCCCAGTCGTCCATTCAGGATTCAAGGCCTGAAAAATGTCATAAGTCCCGCCCCCATCGGATCTGAAAGTGGCTCCGTTGCCTGGCAAATACTCCACGACACTCGTTTTGGTGATCTCCTCGATCAACAACGGAGGCGGTACCGAACCCAAAAATGGTGTCTGAAGGCGCAACCCAGGCTGGTTATCGGCATGGAAATAATAGACCGCCGTATCTGAAAACGTTGAAATCAGCGGATTGGGGTGCAAGGAACCGTCCGACAGCCGCGAATACGGTTGGACATACATCAAGGTATCCAATCCGGCATCGTTGCGTCTGCCAAAAAATTCCAGGTATTCCCAATTGCCATTTTGCGCAGGCTCGATATGGATGAATTGTTCTATACCGCGGTAAAGCAAATGCAGATTCGCTGGATCGATGCCGGTGGTATCAAAGCCTGCCTGCAACAATTGCTGCGCCGAAACACGGTAGATGCCATCGGTCGCGACCTTGAACCGCAGATAATCAACATTGGAATTGTACCAAGCGTTGCCGTAGTCATAAGTCTGCGCATTGACGGAACCCGTGGGCCAAAGCAGGCCGATCAAGAGCAGGAAGGTCATCCCTGAAAAGGTATGTGCAAGGCGTGCGAACATTGGATACTGCTTCATAATACAAAAAAGCAGGGCTTATCGGGCAAATCATAAAACAAATAACTTACATTATCGGAACCAAAAAAGGGTAATGGAATTCCGCTTTTTATTCTTTGAATACATTTTAAAATACAAATCGATTCCATATTTGCATCACAAATGTATATTTATCGGAACTAAAATTATTGGATGGAAAAAGAGAGTAAACTTTTTCGCTACCTGCAAAGCTGCACAGGCTATGAACTGCGTCGCATCCGAGTGATGCTGGAATCTCCTTTTTTCAACCTGCGACCTGAATTGCTGCGTGCTTGGGATTGTATCCGTCCATTTTTTCCAAAGTCGGAATTGCCATTGCCGGGGAACGAGATTGTTTTTGCAGCAGCATACCCGGGCAAAGCCTTTGACATCGCCAAACTCCGGCACCTGCAAAGCGACCTCTGCAAGCAGATCGAAGCCTTTTGGCAACTGCAGCTCCTGCAGCAGCGCAGCGACTTGCGAAATCAGCTTTTGCTGCAAGCACAAACCGAGCGCGGCCTGCACCAAGACTTTGAAAGCACCGCTTTGACAGCGCAGACGCAACTTTTGGAACAACCACTCCGTGGAGCGGCCTTCCTTCGTCAGCGATTTGACCTCGCCTTGCTGCAGCACGACCATCGGGTGCGCCGTAGCAACCGCGGAGCACAGGCGGGCCTGCAAGCCGCCCTCGAGGCTTTGGACGAGGAATATTTTGCGCACAAGCTGCGTCTCGCCGCCGCCGCCATCAACCGCGCCAATGTCATTGGCGAGTCCACCGAACTTGCCTTGTTGCCCGAGGTGCTTGCACTGATCGACATCGCGCCTAAGTTCGTCTTCGAAGGCAGCCTCGTCGAAATTTACCGCCTCATCTTGCGGACTTTGCAATCAGGAAAGGACCACGAGGCATTTCTGGAGCTTCTACAATTGTTGCAGGCTTCGGAGCAACGGTTCGCACCGGAAACCTTGGCCGAGCTCTACAACTTCGCCTTGAATTACTGTGTGCGCATGGTGAATCTTGCCGAATCCGGCTTTGATGCGCGGTTATTTGATCTCTACGAATTGCTGATTTCCCGTGGTTACCTGCGCGAAGAAGGCCATTTGCCTGTGCAGCATTATAAAAACTTCGTGACCTTGGGCCTGCGGCTCGACTTTGTGCCCAAAATCGCGGCGCAACTGACCGCACTCACAGGTCAGTTGCCCACCGACATTCAGCCAAATGCACTTTTGTACAGCCAAGCTGCGATCGCTTTTCAATCAGGAGATCACAGAAAGGCCCTCCGGCTGCTGCAGCAGGTCGAATTTCTGGACGTCTATTACCATTTGGACGCCAAAAGCCTGTTGCTCAAGGCTTGGTACGAAGATGGCGAAGTGGAACCGCTGTTGTCCTTGATCGAAACCTTCAAGATCTACATTCGGCGCAGTCGCAAAATATCGGAGTATCAGCGCATGACGTATCGCAACCAAATCAAGGTCGTGCAGATGCTGGTGCGCCACCGACTGGGCAGCCGCAAGCCGATTCATGCAATCCGAAAAACGCTCGACGGGCTGCGGCCCATAGCTGATTTGGCTTGGTTGGAAAGGAAACTGGCCGAGTTGGAAATTTGAGCCCCTTTTCGAATGAATTTCCGAAGTATTGGCAAAATCAAACCCTCGCGAGATTTCATGCTGCAAGGGAATCCAAGGGAAAGAAATGGCAAGTCTGGGATCGAATCGTTTCAAGTTTTATATTCGTAGCATGAAAAAGCTGTCACTTCTTGTTTTGGTTTTGCTCACTGTGGTTTTCACTTCTTGCAAGCGTGAGGATCAGGTGCGTGTGGATTCCGTCGTCGGGGTCTATGACTGCTACGCGGATTGCAAACTGACAAATCTGGTCACGCAAGATCCGGCCGTCACGACGATGGACACGACTATTTTATATGTGACGCGTCCGGTAGACGACGAAAATGGCTTCATTTCACTGATGGGACAGGATGTTTACCTTGCAACCGACCTCAGCTTCCGCAAGAGCATCACCAACTATTCGCTGATCGGCGAATTTGACGGTGCCGGCGGGCTCACCTTTGAGATCGACTACATCGACAGCGATGCGCAAACGCGTTCGCAGTGTGGCTATATCTGCAAGCTGAATTGAGAATTGAGAATTGAGAATTGAGAATGCCCCCTTCATTCTCAATTCTCGATAATGAATGCTCCATTGGCTTGGACATTCTCCCTTTTGAATTAGCTTCGCTGATGTGCTTCGCAGTTCTCCATTCCAAAAAGCAATATTTTTCCCCTCGACTTTGTAACCTAAACGCATCTCGGGCGTTCTAATGGTTCGTTGCAATTTTTAAAATCGCCCACAGGTTCGTCATGGTTTCAACTTTACGCGTTTTTTTGTTTGCCCTTTTGATGGGCATTACGACGTTTTCCTTTGCTCAATCTTCCGGTCAAATCAGCGGCATCGTCTTGGATGCCGAGGGAAATCCGCTGCCATTTGCGAATGTTTTGCTGTTTTCGACGCAAGACTCTTCCATGGTCAAGGCTGGATTTTCCAACGAAGAAGGACGCTACATCCTGACGCCGATTCCAGCGGGGAACTATTGGCTCAAGACGCAATTCACGGGTTACGCCTCTGATACAAGTGCGCCATTTGCCTTTGCCGAAGGCGAACAACTCGAGCGCCCAAGCCTCAAAATGGCCGAAGTTGGCACGACGGTAAATGAAGTGCAGATCCAAGCCGAACGTCCGCTCGTGACCGTGAAGCCTGACATGCTGGTCTTCAATGTCGAAAACACCCCCAACGCCATCGGAGAGAATGCCTTCAACCTCCTGCGCAAAGCGCCAGGCGTGGTGATCGACAACAACGACAACATCATGTTGCTCGGCAAAAGCGGCTTGCGCATCTACATTGACGGCAAACCCTCACCCTTGAGCGCCAAAGACCTTGCCAACTTCCTGAAAAGCGTCCAAAGCAATCAAATCGAATCCTTTGAGATCATCACCAACCCGAGTTCGAAGTTTGACGCAGCTGGCAATGCAGGCATCATCAACATCAAAATGAAGCGCGACAAAAACCTCGGCGCCAATGCCACGGTGGATATCGGCTATGCCCGCGGCATGTTCAACAAATACAACGGCTCCATCAGTGCCAACTACCGCAACAAACACTTTAACGCATTTGGCTCCTATAGCCTCGCAACGGGGAAAAGCCGGAATTGGATGGACTTTTACCGCGTGCAGAGCGCAACATCCTTCGATCAATACACATCAATGATCGACGACTACCAGAACCACAATTTCCGCGCCGGCATCGACTTCTTTGCAGGCAAAAAGAGCACGATTGGCGTTTTGACCTCCGGATTCATTTCCAAGACAATCGGCACCAATACCTCCTCGACCTTCATCGCGCCCGAAAACACCGGCATTCCCACGAGCTTGCTCGAAGCGCGCACGGAAACCGACGGCGGCAATACGAACCTCAACTACAATCTCAACTATCGGTATGACGGCGGCAATGAAGTGACGTTAAGTGTCGATGCTGACTACGGCCTTTTTCGCATCTTCAACGACATCTATCAGCCTAACCGCTACCTCGATCCGATAGACACGACCATTTTGCAAGTCGACCGATCATTTACCAGCAACGCCCCTTCCAACATCGACATTGCAACCTTGAAAGTGGACTACGAACGCCCATTTTTGAAAGGAAAGCTGGGATTTGGTGCCAAAGGCACCTACGTCAAAACCAACAATATCTACGATTTTTTCAACCTGATCGGAGGCGTGGAGGAAGTCGATTCTTTCCGGACGAATACATTTGACTACACGGAAAATGTCAATGCGGCCTACATCAACTACCAGACAAAAATCAAAAAATTTGCCTTCCAAGCAGGTTTGCGCGCAGAACAAACCAATTCGAAGGGAGAATTGATGGCCTTGATTCCTACGAATGACAATACGGTGGAGCGCCATTACCTCAACCTGTTCCCTTCGGGCGGGGTAACGTATGACGTAAATCAAAAGAATTCGCTGAGCCTGACCTACAGCCGTCGCATCGACCGGCCGCAGTACCAAAACTTGAACCCGTTTGAGTTCAAACTCGACGAATTGAGCTACATGAAAGGCAATCCTTTCCTGAAGCCGCAGTACACCCACAACATCGAGTTGAGCCATACCTTCAATTACACCTTGAACACCAGCGTTTCCTACGCGCGAACGACCGACTTTTTTACCGAAGTCATCGATACCGTGGAGTCGATCCGCAACTTCCTCACGACCGACAATCTCAGTACCAAAGAGGTCGCCACCATCAACGTCAGCTACCCCTTCAACATCACCAAATGGTGGAGCACTTACACCAATGTCAGTGCCTACACCATCAGGCAACGCGCCGACTTTGGTGTGGGCAAGGTGATCGACATTCAGCGCAGTTCGGCGTCGGTGTTCCATCAGAGCAACTTCAAGATCACCAAAGACTTCTCCGCGCAACTCGGCGGATTTTACAACAGCCCTGGCATTTGGGGCGCCAATTTCCGCACGAATGACTTCTGGGGAATCGACATCGGCGCACAAAAAAGCTTCTTCAAAGGCAAAGGGAATTTGAAATTGACTTTGAGCGACGTGCTCTACACCATGCAATGGAGCGGCGACATGCAGTACGGCGGATTGTATTCCAGAGGCAGCGGCGGATGGGAAAGCCGTCAGATCAAAGCCAATTTCACCTACATGTTTGGCAACAGCGCCGTGAAAAACCGCAAGCGCAGCACAGGACTTGACGAAGAAAAAGGCCGCGCAGGTGGCGGCGGTGGGATGGGTCGATGAGGCGCTAGCCTCATCCTCGCTCTCACACTCAATCTCACACTGAAAGCGTGCTCACACTGACTTCACGCTGTCCACAGCAATCTCCGCACATCTGAAATGCCCCTTGGGGCAATCCCTAAACCCATGCAGCCCGCAGGGGCGGCAGTCAAGTAACGCCGCAGTTTCCACCACACGGCTCACCGTACTCAGCGGTCCAAATCCAAATTCAGGCACGGTCGAGCAGTAAATCGCCGTCACCGGCGCATCCATCGCGGAGCAGAGATGCATCGGCGCGCTGTCGTTCACATAGTTCATGATGGCCCCGCGCATCAGCGCGGCCGATTGCAGGAGCGAGAGCTTGCCCGCAAACACACGCACCTGCGGATGCCCGCTCGCCTGCGCGATGCTTTCGCAAACTTCGCGGTCGGTTGCAGCGCCCAACAATGCAATGCTTATCGTCGGTTCGATCGCTTGGATGAGCGCCACCCATTTCTCGGCCGGCCATTGTTTGGTGAACCAAACGCTCGTCGGCGCAATACATATATAAGGTGCGTCGTTACGGACGGCATCAAAGTCGTCTCGCGAAGGATAAAGCCTAGGCTTTGCTGCATTCGCATCCGTCAGGTGGGCGATCACCGATTGGTTGCGCTCCACTTCATGCGGACTGCCGGGTTGCGTTCCGATGACATGCGGCACCTTGCAGTCATACCGCCAAGCGAATGGGTTTTTGTCAAATCCACAAACATGGCCTGCGCCCGAAAATGCCGCAATGATCCCCGAACTGGCAAAGCGGTGGAGGTTCACCACCACATCATAGCGTTGTTGCCTGACAGCTCGCAGGACCTTCCACAAGCTTTTGCCCTTGCCTGATTTTTTGTCGCGCACCAAAACACTCCGCAAAAACGGATGGCCTACAAACAGGCTCTCATTCCCCTTGCGCACCAAAAAATCGATGGCCGCCTCCGGATAATGGGCATGCAGCTTCTCCAAGACGGCCGTCGCAAGGATCGCATCCCCGATAAAGGCCGTTTGAATCACCAAAATCTGGCGGATGTTTTGGGGCTCAAGTTCAGCCATGCTGCAATTCCTGGATGGCCAACCACGCCATGAGGCCTGTGCTGAGGCTCAGGGCCGATTCGTCGATGTCAAACTGCGGGGTATGCACGCCATGGACGATGCCACGGGATTCGTCACGGGTGCCGAGGCGATAGAAGCAACCCGGAACTTGATGGGTGTACCAAGCAAAGTCTTCGGCGGCCATCCACAGGTCGAGGTCCTCGACATTTTCGGCGCCGACGTAGGCCTCGGCCCATTCGCGGGCGCGGGCGCCGAGCACATCGTCATTGACGAGGACGGGATAGCCCTTTTTGATTTCGATTTCGGCATCGCCACCCATGCTGCGGGCGATGTCGACGCACATTTTCTCGATCATGGCATGCGCCTTGGCGCGCTGCGGTTCGTCCATGCAGCGGTAAGTGCCCTCGAGATAAACCTCGCCTGGGATCACATTGGTCGCGCCGTTGGCGATGACCTTCCCGAATGTCAGCACCGAAGGCAGTCGCGGATCGGCCATGCGGCTCACCACTGTTTGCAAGGATGTGAGGATCTGCGCCATGATGGCGACCGGGTCGATACAGGCTTGGGGCATGGCGCCGTGGCCGCCTTTGCCTTTGATGCGCAGGTAGATTTCGTCGGCACTCGCCATGTAGATGCCGCGGCGCATGCCGATTTTGCCAGCTGCGATGCCGGGCATCACATGTTGCCCGAAGATGGAGGCCACCTTGGGGTTGTCGAGCACGCCTTCGGCGATCATGACCGAGGCTCCGCCTGGGAGTTTTTCTTCACTGGGCTGGAAAATGAGCTTGATGGTGCCGGCAAACTGGTCGCGATTCTCCTGCAAGAGACGGGCAGTCCCCAACAGCGAACTCGTATGCACGTCATGACCGCAAGCGTGCATTTTTCCAGGAAATTTGCTGGCATAGGGCACATTGTTGGTTTCGAGGATCGGCAAGGCATCCATGTCGGCGCGGAGCGCGATGGTTTTTCCGGCCCCGAGACCGCCTTCGACAAAGCCTACCACGCCCGTTTGGGCAATATTTTCCTGGAAAGCGATTCCCGCTGCTGTCAATTGGGCTTTGACGAGGGCACTTGTTTCATATTCTTCGAATGCCAATTCGGGATGGGCATGGATGCGACGGCGGATGTCGACCGTTTCCTGCCAGATTTCTTGGGCGCGGCTGCGCAGCCTTGTTTTCAGATCCATGCTTTCGGTTTCATGATTTCAGGCCAAATATCGTATTTTGCGGCGAATCACGTTGTGATTGAAAGACATGGCATTCGGGAATCCTTCTTCAAAATCTATTTCACGCGCTGGCTGCCTTTTGGCTTTGTTGGCGTTGGTGCTCGTGGCTTGCCAAAAGAAGGCCGACAGCAAGGCTGGGGCAGGCAACCCGACTTCGGCTGGTGCTGGCCAAATAGTCTGGCATTCTAGTTTGGATTCGCTCGAATTGAACGTGGAAATCGGCAGGCTTCTGAAGACAGGGCCGGATTCAACGGCAACCATTCATTTTCTGGACAGCCTTGTGCTTGTTGCAAATGACAAACACGGCAAACGGTTGGCACATTTCAAATCACGCGAAGGTGTGACAGCTCCGCCTTATGATTTGATCAGCTTTCGTGACTTTTTGTGGGAATGCGAGGACAGTTCGCAAATTGAAGGATCCGACCTTTTCTGGCACAATACGGCACAACCCGGCATCGAGGTCGAAGGCGAATTGCAAATCGTGACCAAAACGGGACTGATTACAGGCGAATATCTTCTGGGAGACATGTTGATGCGCCATTATGAAATCGGGAAAGTTTTTACCGCGGTTCGCTGGGACGAACTTGCAGGTGGGCGCGACGGCTTTGAGCATGGAGATTGAGATATTTCGTAACTTTGTCACCTTGTTTATGAGAACCCTTCTCGGATTATTCCTCTTGATCTTTTGCCTTCTCGGATGCACCCGCTCCAAGGAGGAAGAGGCGCATTTGAAGCTATTCGATGAAACCACGCCCACCAAGGAAGCCTTTCAAGTGCGGTTTGTGTTCTCTGAGGATGCGGTTGTGCAAGCCGAATTGGAGGCTCCGCATGCCATCGAGGCCACGGAAAACGGGCAAGACATTCGCATTTTTGACAAAGGGCTACACATGATCTTCTATACCAAAGAAGGACAAAAGGAAAGCGAGTTGACCTCCAAACATGGCACTTTCAAAAACCAATTCAACGATGCCTTGCTTTACGGTGACGTGGTGATGCTCAATTCGAAGGGAGACCGGCTCACTGCGGACACACTTTACTGGAACAAAATCAAGAACCGCATCAAAGCAAAGCCGACCATCAAAAACAACCGCGTGACGCGGCCGGTGATGATTCATACCGCCACGGAGATCATCTACGGCGACAGTTTGGATTCCAATACAGACTTCACGGAATACAAGATCTTCGGCATCACGGGATCGGTCAATGTCAAAGACGAGGAATTGTGATACGCTACATTGAATACCTTTATCTCGCGGCCGCCGTTGGCGTTTCGTATTGATATTGTCTTGATCGTAGTGATGCTGTTGTTTTCGGCATTGTTTTCGGGAATCGAAACGGCATTTCTCTCCGCCAACCGACTGAAAATCGAGCTCAAAAGCGCCCAAGGCGACGAGGTCGGAATTTTGCTTTCAAGCTTTGTCAAACAAACCCCACGTGTGCTATCGACGATTTTGGTGGGCAACACGGTCTCGTTGGTCCTGTATGGCATTGCGATGGGGCGACTTTCAGGCTCGATCTCCTCGGGTTTGAACTGGATCGATCCGGTGCGGCAGCCTTATTTGATGTTGCTCGTGGAGACGAGCATCGCGACTTTGGTGATCCTTTACTTTGGCGAATTCCTCCCAAAGGCATTTTTCAAGCTCAAGGCCGACCAAATCATGCTTCACGGCGTCACCGCCAAATTGTTGCAGTTTTATGTGCGGATTTTGGCCCCGTTTGTGGTGGCGATCAATGCCTGCGCGAGATTCATCCTGCGACGCATCCTGGGATTGAAGTACAAAGAAGAGGAATTGGTCTTCAGCAAAGAGGATTTGAGTTTCTATTTGCAGCAAACCTTTAATGTGGAGACAGATTCCGAAGACAAGCCGGAAATCGACGAGGAAATGTTTACCAACGCCATGACCTTCAACGAGGTGCGCGTAAAGGAATTTATGGTTCCGCGCACGGAATTGAGTGCGATGCAAGTTGACTCCTCCATCGATGAGTTGCTGGACTATTTTGTGGAGCAGGGCCATTCGCGGGTGATTATTTACAAGGACAGCTTGGACGAAGTTTTGGGTTTTGTGCATCACAGCGCATTGTTCAAGCGCCCCAAGGCAATTGTCGACATCCTGCAACCGGTCTTGATGGTGCCCGAAACCATGGCTGCCAACCTGCTGCTTTCGGAATTCACCAAGCACCGCAAGACGATTGCCGTGGTGGTGGACGAGTTTGGCGGCACAGAAGGCATTGTCACGGTCGAGGATTTGGTTGAGGTCGTTTTTGGCGACATCGAAGACGAGCATGACGAGCCGGAGGAAGAGGAATTGTTGGCCAAACAAATGAACGAAAACACTTGGTTGCTGAGTGCGCGACATGAGGTTGAGGACTTGAACGAACGTTGGAATCTCGGCCTACCCGAAGGCGATGGAGACTATTCCACATTGGCAGGGCTGATCATTCACCACTTGGAGGCTATCCCGGGAGTGAATGAAACCGTCGAAATTCCAGGCTTCAGACTCGTGATTACGGATGCCTCCGACAACAAGCTCAACATCATCCAACTGGAGCGGATCCTTTAATTTGGGATGAATGTGTCACCACTTTTTCACATTTTGGTTTTAGGGAGAATCAATTTAACTTGCACCCCTATTTTCAACGACGATTGAATTACGCGTAAATTAGTTTTCTAGCAATATGTCCGTTCTAAAGAAAATTCGCGACAACGTAGGTTTGGTGATTGGTATCATCGCGCTTTCGCTCTTCGCTTTCATCTTCAGCAGTGTATACGACAACTTTGGTCCCAGCCAAGACAACACCATCGGTGAGGTCAATGGCAGCGACATCGATTACCAAGCTTATGATGGCAAGTTTGAGCTGGCACAACGCAACAACCCCAATGCCTCCACCACAGCCGAGCAATATCAGCTGAAGGAGCAGGCTTGGCAGAGCTTGGTGCGCGAGGCTTATTACTCACGCGAGTGGGCCGAGGCAGGCATCGGCGTCAGCGACGACGAGCTGATGATGATGTTTACCGGCAAAATCTACCATCCTTATGTGCAGCAGTCAGGCTATTTTGCCGACAGCTTGGGTCAGTACAATCCCGGCATGGTGCCGTTGGTGTTTCAACGCGCCGATGAAATCGACATCAATGACCCGCGCACCGATCCTAACTGGGTGAAATGGAAATTGGGATTGCTCGATCTCCGCAACATCTTGAGCTTGGATCGCCAAAGCAACAAATGGCAGTCGGCGATCAAAGGCAGCGCCTTGGTCTCTGACAATGAAATCAAGGTGAGCTATGAGAATCAGCAGCGTGCTGCCGACATCAGCTATGTTTATGTGCCTTACGCCAGCATTGCTGACGAGCAAGTGACCGTCACGGATGCTGATCGCAACGATTACTACAACAAGCACCGCGAATCCTATCGTTTGACTGAAGAGGTTGCACGTTTCAAGTACACCTTCTTCAAGATCCGCCCGAGTGCCGCTGACAGCAGCAAGGCGCTTGCCGATCTTAACAAATTGATCACCGAGTTCCGCAACAGCGAAACAGCGTTCCAATTTGCGAAAACCAACTCTGATGACCGCACCATGGACACCGTTGCGAAGCCATTGGCTGAATTGCCAGCTGCGCTTTCCGCCATCGGTGGACGTACCGATACGGTCGTCGGACCGATCGTCGGCACCACGGGTTTCCAGTTGTTGCGCGTCGTCAAAGTCGAGCAAGACAGTGCCAATGCCAACGTTCAGTTGCGCCACATCTTCGTGCAATTCCAAGCGCAGTCCAAGGAAGACAGCACACGTGCCAAAGGCAAAGCAGACTCTTTGTTGGGAATTGTAGCTGCTGACCGCACCAAGTTCGGCCAAGTGGTGATGGAATCCTCCGACGATCAACAGTCCAAAATGACTGGCGGTGACCTCGGATGGAGGGCAGAAAACTTTGCTGGCGACGTATTTGCAGCAGGTTTGAAATCCCACAAACCAGGTGACCTTTTTGTAACATCCTCGGCAGGTGGCTACCATGTTGTCGAGTTGCAGGATCGCAGCAACAAGATGTACAGCTTTGCCACGATCACCCGCGAGGTGCATTCGGGTACCGAAACCAATGACTCGATCTTCAAGCGTGCATCTTTGTTCCATGGCGACGTGCTTGCCGGCGGCAACATGGATTCGCTGACTGCCAAATACCCTGACGCTGTGACTTTGAGCAGCGGCAACGTCGGCCCAGGTACCTTTACCTTGCCAGGTGTCGCAGCCGGACGCGCCGTGATCGCTTGGGCATTTAACAGCGACAAAGATGCCATCACGCAAAAATTGATCGAAGCTGAAGATGCTTTTGTGATTGCCAAAGTCGAATACAAAGGCGCAAGGGGTTATGCTACCATGGAAAGCCAAAAGGAAACCATGGAATTTGAAATGGCTGTGCGCAATGCGGTTAAAGCAAAGCAGATCAAAGCCAAACTCAAAGGCAGCGACATCCAAGCCATCGCAGCAAGCTATGGCCCTGGCGCAACCACCGGCACGGCACGTGACTTGCACATGTCTTCCAGCGAGGTGAGCGGTCTTGGCAATGAGCCTAAAGTCGTCGGCCGCGCATTTGGCTTGAAGCAAAACGCTGTCAGTGCGCCGATTGCAGGCAACTCGGGCGTGTTTGTGGTGAAGCTTGATGGCATCCGCGAACCAGCACCTTTGGAAGACATGATCAAAATGTTCACTGCACAGACTTTGAAGCAAAGCAAGGGCGAAGCAACCGTCAATGCGCTGTTCCAGGGAATGCGTGAAAATGCAGAGGTCATCGACCAGCGCTACAAAGCTGAGAAAGTCCTCTAAGTTACCCTTCGGGTAAATCATCCAGACGTTCCACCGTGCATTGCCGCGATGGAACGTCTGCTTTTTAAGGGATTGTTGGTTATCTCTCTTTTCCGTGGTTAATTTGGTTTCGCGTTTCGCTTGCTCATGCTAAGGCTGCTTTCATACAACCATCTTTTTGCCTATGTCGTGGTGTTTCTCATCACGGTGGCTGTGAGATTGCCTTCGTTTCATCCCAACTACTTTGAGCAAGACGAAAGCTTCTACCTCACGTGTGGCCAGAAAATCGTCGATGGCGGCGTGCAATACGTCGACACTTGGGACAACAAACCTCCGATTCTCGTTTGGTTGTATGCCGGATTCGTTTGGGTATTTGCCAGCAAAGCCATTATCGCCATTCGGGTCTTTACGGTAATTTATGTCTTTATCACAGCCATCATGCTCAACCAATTTGTGGTTGACAACAAGCTGATTGAGAAGTTTTCATTGTTGCCGGCGTTTCTTTACATTTTTCTCACGTCGGTACCGTGGTATGCCCAGGAATTGAATGGCGAATTGCTGATCAATCTTCCGGTGATGGTCGCCGTGTTCCAAATCTTGAACCTCTCCGACCGAAGTTCGAAAAACAATGTCTTTTTGTTTTGGTCCGGTGCGCTGCTGGGACTCTGTTTCATGATCAAATACCAGTCGGTATTCCTGTTTCTGGGACTCATCGGCGGCTATTTGACCCTGCAACCCCCGAAATTGACGGAGATCTTCTCGATTTTGGCCGGATTCCTGCTTTCATTGGGGATCACGATCGGCATCATCTACCTTACGGGCGCCATCGAAGCTTATTGGGATATCGGATTGCTTTACAATCTGGACTACGTGATGATCGGGCATGACGACAGCGACGATTCTTCAGTTCTCTTCAATCTCGGCCAATACGTGCAACTCTGGGGACCATTTTTGCTTGCAGCCTTGATTGCAGCAGCCCATTTCCGGTTGAGCTATTTCACCAACAGCATACGCCTGCGCAAGGTTGAGGTGTTTTTGTTGTATTGGTTTGGTGCAGCGTTGCTCACGGTGGTCATCGGCGGTGGACGTTTGTATCTGCATTATTTCTACTTGATGGTGCCGCCCATTGCCATTTATGCTTCCAAGTTCTTCGAAATGCGCATCAGTCCTTGGCTGCGGCAACTGGCATTTATCGCCGCCATGGCGGTTCCGATGTACACTTTTGGCATCTTCCTGATCAGCGCCTTTCCGGAGACGTTCAATCAGGCGGATGAATACTTGGAGCCCAATGGCTGGGTCGATGGTTTCAGGCAGCGCCTCAACAAACCGCATCCGCTGGAGCAATACATCGACAAGTCGCGGGTCCAAAATGGCATTTTGGTCATGGACTATGAGCCGGTCATCTATGCGCGCCTGGGCTTGCCCTGTGCGACACGCTACACCAATTTTTCGATGGCCAAATACAAGCTTGCTGCCTTCCGCGCACACACGGAAACGGGCCTGATTTCGCATACGGAAAGCCTCGTGGAAACCTATCGCGGTTTTCAAGACGAACTTCCAGAATATATCATCGACCCCAAGGATCTTTTCCCGATGTTGCGGGAACAGATTCCCATCCTTTTTGCGCCGTATGAAGCGCGTTTGGTGACCGTCGATGATCGGAGCTACCGCATCTATTACCGATGAGGAAAGCTGAACGCATTGGATTGGCATCGCGGCCCTTTGGTAGCAAAATGTCAGCACAAGACACGGAAACCCTCCTTTGTCCGCCGCGAGCTTCCCAAACTCATCCACTTTCCTTACTTTTACCGATTCAGTTCAAAAAACGCATTTCCGCATGAAATTTGGTGTTGTTACTTTTCCTGGCAGCAATTGTGACGCTGATTTGGTCTATGCATTGCGCAACAATCTCGGTCAGCGCGTCGTCGAACTCTGGCACAAGGACCATGATCTCCAAGGTTGCGACTTTGTTTTCCTTCCCGGAGGATTCAGCTACGGCGATTACCTGCGTTCGGGAGCGATTGCGCGGTTTTCCCCGATCATGAACGAAGTCGCTGCCCATGCCAAAAAGGGCGGTTATGTGATGGGCATTTGCAATGGTTTCCAGATTTTGACCGAGGCAAGCCTCTTGCCCGGCGCATTGATCCGCAACACTTCCTGCAACTTCATTTGCAAGAATGTCTTCATTCGCCCGGCAACGAGAAACACGATTTTGACTGCGAAGCTGATGCCCACCAAAGGCTATAAGATTCCGATCGCGCATGGCGAAGGCAACTTCTACGCATCCGAAGAAGACCTTAAGAAAATCGAAGGCAACGACCAAGTCATCTTCCGTTACAGCAACGAAAAAGGCTTTTCTTCTCCGGAATTCAACCCGAATGGCAGCCTGAACGAGATTGCAGGTGTCTGCAACGAAGGCCGGAATGTCTTTGGAATGATGCCCCACCCCGAGCGTGCCGCCGACAATTTGTTGGGCAACCTCGAAGGCAGCAAACTCCTGGAAAGCCTTTTGGCCTGATGTTTGAATTGGTTTTGGACTAAAATCCTGAAGATGAAAACTCCGAAATTCGCATTCGTTTTGATGCTGACGCTTTCCCTTGTTACCGCCCTTCAAGCGCAAAAGAAGGTCGAAAGTGAAGCCGCGACCCTGAAATTCAGCATGGAGGAAGGATCCGAACTCAAAGTCGGCAGCAAGGCAAAGTTCACGATCGAAGCTACACCCAAGGCGGGTTGGCATGTTTATTCGGCGATTCCGAGCGAAGACGGTGCCTATCAACCCGCGGTTTTGGGTTGGGACATCACAAGCCGCGGATTTGAAACCGAAGCCAAGCTGGAAGAAAAAGGTGGCCTGATCGAGGCATTTGATGAAATCATGAACGGTACGGTGCGGTACTATAAAGGTGTGGTTGTCTTTTCGCAGGAAATGAAACTCACCGAAAAGGAGGTCCTGCTCGAAGGCTTCTTTGACTACATGGCCTGCAACGACGAAAAATGCATTCCCCTCACAGCCGAAATAAAATTCGAAGCAAAAGCCAAGGAATAAGATGATTGCAACCTCTCGCATGAAGACACCATTCTCCAAAATCTTGCTCCAATCGGGCCTCCTGCTCGGATTCTTAATTTCTGCGTTCGGGCTTTCCGCGCAGATGCCGGCGTTCAATGGCAAGGACAAGTTCACCACCGAGGCCGAATTTGCCTTGGTCACGGCGGTCCCGAAGGAACTTTGCGTAGGCGATGTGGTCACCTTCACCTTCAAAGGCAAAATCAATACCGACGGATGGCATCTCTACTCTTCGCGGACGGATGGCAACATTGCCTACAATCCGACGATGTTGGAGATCTTCATGGACGAGAGCAAAGGCATCAAGCTCAAGGGCGCGATGTCTGAAAACCACAAAGCCGACGAAGTCGATGACAAGCTGATGGGTGGTTATATCCGCAGCTTTCATGAAAAGCAGGTCGATTTTACGCAGAAGCTGGAAATCACCGGACCCGACGTGGTTTTGGTCGGTCAATTTTCTTCGCAGACCTGCACCGAGGAAGGCATGTGCAAATTCCTCAAGTTGCCCATCGAATGGCGCATCAAAGCCAAAGCCTGTGGCACGGGTGCCGTGGTCGAGCCGGGTGTCGATTCTGCATTGACCGCTTCGAATGATACCCTTTCTGGAGTCGGCGCCATGCCAAGCTTCGATTTCAAGCCCTACGACAGCACCAAAACCTTGAGCGACAACATCAAGGCGCAAAACAGATTTTTCCCGGACCTATCGATGACCAATGGTGAAACTGGTGTCTGTGGATTTGCCCATTTGGAGCAAGCGAGGAAGTATGCGGAGAAAGTCGGAAGGCCGCTGTTGCTGTATTTCACCGGCCATACCTCTGCAAGCACGAAGAAAATGGAAAGCCAAGTGTTTCCCAACCCGGCCGTGGATTCCATCCTTAGAAACCGTGTCGTCATCGTGAATCTCTGGGGGGATGACCAAACGAAGGAAACGGGAGGACTTAAACTTTCCGATGGTACCCCTGCCAAAACACTTGGCGATTTTGTTATTGACTATCAGAGCAAAACCTATGGGACAATTGCACCGCACTTGTTCGCATTCCAAGATCCCCAAGGTGTTTCCTACGGCTCCTCCATGGGATTCAACCCTGATCCGGTCAGCTTCAAGTCTTGGCTCGACAGCGTCATCACCGAATACTACAAAGACAAGGGCATCAAAGAAGCCGCTTGGTTGCCCAAGGCTTCCGCTTCTACCCCAGAAGGACCGGGCGACGAAATTGCCGACTGCAGTCCTTCCACACTTTGGTCGAGCTTTTTGATTGCCTTCCTCGCCGGCCTGATCGCCATCCTGACACCTTGCGTGTTTCCGATGATTCCGATGACGGTGAGCTTCTTTGTGAAACAAGGCGAAGGCGCCGAAAACCGCAGCAAGGGCATCCGCAACGGCTTGATCTATGCCGGTTCGATCATCTTCATCTACGGTTTTGTCGGCTTTTTGATCTCCGTGATCTTCGGCGGCAAGGCTTTGTACATTCTGGGAAGCCATCCGATTCCGAACCTGATCTTCTTTGGGATTTTCTTTGCGTTCGCGCTCTCTTTCCTTGGCATGTTTGAAATCACCCTGCCAAGCCGCTGGAGCACGGCCGCCAACAACAAAGCCACAGCCGGCGGATTGCTCGGCCCCTTCTTCATGGCACTCACCTTGGTGATCGTGTCCTTTTCTTGCACCGGTCCGATCCTCGGCGCCGCCTTGGTACAGACGACACAAGGTGCAGAATGCGGCTGGAAACCCTTTGCGGCCATGCTCGGCTTCGGATTTGCCTTCGGCATTCCGTTTGGCTTGATGGCCATGCTGCCCAAACTCATGGAAAAGCTGCCGATGGCCGGCGGATGGATGAACACCGTCAAAGTGGTCTTCGGCTTCCTCGAATTGGCGCTTTGCATGAAATTCCTCAGCAATGCCGACCAAGTCATGCAATGGGGATTGCTCGACCGTCAGATTTTCATCGGGATTTGGATCGTCATTTTCCTCTTCCTGACCTTCTATTTCCTCGGATGGATCTTGCTGCCACATGATGAAAAGAAGGAAAACATCAAGGTGCCGCGTCTGATCATGTCGATTGCCGTGATGAGCTTTGTCGTGTACTTGATCCCCGGCCTTTGGGGCGGTCCGCTTCCGATGATGGAGGGATTGATTCCACCGATGAACAAAGAAATCGGGGTAAAATTGTTGCCGCATCAATTCGCCGAAGAAGGCACGATCAACGACCAAATTTGCAAGACCGAACGCATCAATGCCCAAATCGGGATCGAAAACGAAGCCCATGGATTCTGCATGTTCTATGACTTGAAGCAAGCCATGGAATTTGCAAAGAAGGTCAACAAGCCTCTGTTTGTGGACTTCACCGGGCATACATGCGCCAACTGTCGCAAGATGGAGCAACAAGTTTGGCCCGACGACCAAGTGCGCAAATTGTTGCTGAATGAATTTGTGATGGTTTCCCTTTATGCGGATGATGAAACGAGGCTCGATTCCGTGATCACTGGATTCAATGGCAGCAAAATCAGGAAAGTTGGCGACTGGGTGGTGGACTACCAAAGCCATTATTTCGGCACAATCGCGCAGCCTTTGTATGTGTTGATGGACCACGATGAGAAGGCCATGGTAGCGCCAAAAGGCTTTGACTTGAAAGTCAAAAACTATATCGACTTCCTCAACAGTGGCATCGCCGAGTTCAACAAGCGCCACGGCATCGTGGCCGACGCGCCGGTTGCCGAGGCACCTGCAGGACACTAAGCAAGGTTTTCAGAAATACAAAAGGCACGAAGCGGGAAATCTGCTTCGTGCCTTTTTTTTGATGACTTCGTGCCTTTGTGTCTTCGTGGCCAAAAAAGAACACCGACTAAAAAAACAGCCCCGGCATTCGAGCGAAGCCGGGGCATCTATTTGGGGTGTTGGAAAAAAAACGAGTTTGGAAAAACAGTCGGCTACATCGCCAACTTATGTATCGAAGGCTTCGTGCGGCTCACCTTGTGCAAGGACTTGAAGTCCTTCAGCTCACCAACAAAAAGCTTGTCGTCAAAGGTAAACAAAGGTTGCAATTCTACAAAAAGCTCATCTGCAGAATCGAAGGTATCGATCAAAATTGTGCCTTCGGCAATGTAATTCAACCCGCCGCCATAACGCGCTTTGAGGAAATCAATCAATTCATTGGCCTTGAAATCCGAAAACTGAAACCTGACGATGATGGCACTCATATTCCTTCGGGTTGATTTTTGCAAAAGTTAAACTAGCAACCTTTACGTAACTTTGAGGCTGGAGTTTTTCCACTTTTACACAAGTTGGAGTTTATGGAGATGTTGAAAAGCAGTGTTAAGCTGACCCAGTTCAGCCACGGCGCAGGTTGCGGCTGCAAAATCGCGCCGGCAGTTCTGGATAAAATTTTGCATTCGACGATCGCACCGATGCCCGATGCCCGTCTTCTGGTCGGCAATGACAGCCGCGACGACGCAGCCGTTTACGACCTCGGAAACGGAACGGGCATCATCAGCACCACCGACTTCTTCATGCCGATTGTCGACGACCCCTACGACTTTGGGCGCATTGCCAGCGCCAACGCGCTTTCCGACGTCTATGCCATGGGCGGCACGCCGCTCGTCGCCATTGCCATCCTGGGATGGCCCGTCGGCAAGATTCCGGAAGAGGTCGCCGCACAGGTGCTCGAAGGCAGCCGCTCCATTTGCCGCGAAGCAGGCATCAGCCTCGCAGGCGGACATAGCATCGACAGCCCCGAACCGATCTTCGGTCTCGCGGCAACGGGCATCCTCGACCTGCCCAACCTCAAGCGCAACGACACCGCCAAGGCGGGCGACATCCTCTACCTCACCAAGCCCATCGGCATCGGTGCGATGAGCACCGCCCAAAAACGTGGCCTCATCAATGACCTCGACCTCGCCACCATCGTGGCACTCATGACCACCCTCAACAAACCGGGCGCTGCCTTTGGCAAGTTGCCCTATATCCATGCGATGACGGACGTGACCGGCTTCGGGCTGCTCGGCCACCTGAGCGAAATGTGCCTGGGCGCAGGCTTGCATGCCGAAATCGATTTTGATGCGGTGCCCAAGATTCCGGCAGCGCCGGGATACATTGCCCAAGGTTGCGTGCCTGGCGGCACCAAGCGCAACTGGGACAGCTACGGCCACCGCGTAGAGGCGCTTGCGCCCGAGGTGCGCGACTTGCTCGCAGATCCGCAAACAAGCGGAGGCCTGCTCGTGGCCGTCGACCCGGCCCACGCTGCCGAATTCGAAGCATTTGCCAATACCCTCAACCTCCCCGCAGCGCCACGCCCCATTGGCAGGATGCTTGCCGGAACTGGACTTATCATCGTGAAATGAGTTCGGAAGGCAGCGTTCAGGAGACAGTCGGAACCCTGCCTTTTGAACTCTGAACTCAAAAAATGATTTCAGCAGTCATCATTACGTTTAACGAGGAACGCAACATCGGGCGTTGTTTGGCCTCCTTGCAAGGCATTGCCGACGAGATATTGGTGCTCGACGGACATTCAACGGATCGCACCGTCGAGATTTGCAACGAATATGGTGCGCGGGTGATCGATCAGGATTGGCTGGGCTACGCGGCAACCAAAAATCTCGGGAATGATCTTGCCTCCTATTCCTACATTTTGTCCATCGATGCCGACGAAGCGATCAGCCCGATTTTGCGGGTTTCGTTGCTGTCGATCAAGGGTGAATTGACGGGTGCCTACAGCTTCAACCGATTGGCTTTTTACTGCGACAAGCCGATCCGCCATGGCGGATGGTATCCCGATGCAAAGGTCAGGCTGTTTCCCAAGGGGCAAGCCAAATGGGTCGGCAAATTCGTTCACGAGGAATTGCGGCCCGATGGTCGGTTGGCACTTCACCACTTGCCCGGCGATTTGTTGCATTACACCTACTACACGGTCGCCGAGCATCGCACGCGCGCCAAACGTTACGCAAGGCTTGCCGCCGACAAACTCAGCAAGAAGGGAAAACTCGGCTTGTTGTTCAATGCGCTGACGAGTCCGACTTGGCGGTTCCTGCAAATGTTTGTTTTTCGCATGGGTTTTCTCGACGGATGGCGCGGATGGTGCATTGCGGCGATCACCTCCAAGGAAGTTTGGCTGAAATATTGGTGGGCGGTGCGTACGAAATCGTAGGGAAGATTCGTTAGGATGAGGTATGGTTCGACGGATTGGAATCGGATTGGTTCTCCTTTTATTCGCTTTCAGTGCGAAGGCACAGGAGGATACTCTAAATCCTGAAAAGGCTGGTAATTATTTTTATTGGACGCTGATCGTTAGGAATGAGGGGGAAATGGAAACGAGGGGAGGTCGCCTTCTGTTTGATACCCCCAATCGAATTTTCAAAATGGAAAATTAATCGCCGGAGTATGGACAAGAAATTTCGGCGAATCCTTCAATTGAATTAAATCAGGTTTCGAGCATGTAGAAAAGAGGCCGATTGCTGGTACATTATGGGGTGGGTGCCGGCTGAATAATTTTACAATAAATCGAAGGAATACGGGACTTTGCCGAGCGGAAATGGAGCATTGAAGTCTAATTTCAAATGATATTTGAACGTATTAATTTGAAAATTGCGGTCGATCCATCAAGATTCAAAATGCAATTCACCTCCCTCCACAGCCCAATCGGCTATCTCAAAATTGAAGGCGATGCTTCCGGCGTCTCCGCAGTCAGTTTTGTCGAATCGGATCCGGGGCAAAGCGAGGAAGTACCGCAGGAATTGGTCGAATGCGCGCTGCAGTTGCAGCAATACTTCGAAGGAAACCGAAAAACATTTGATGTGAAGCTGCGGCCGAAAGGAACGGATTTCCAGGTTTCGGTTTGGAATGCGCTTTTGGGAATCCCGTTTGGGGTGACGCGCAGCTACAAGGATGTCGCCTTGGCTTTGAAAAACGAAGGTGCGATTCGGGCAGTGGGTGCTGCGAATGGTCAAAATCCGGTGGGGATCATCATTCCCTGCCATCGCGTGATCGGCAGCAATGGTGACCTTACCGGTTACGCCGGCGAACTTTGGCGCAAAAAGTGGCTGTTGCAGCACGAGCAGGCACATACCTACGGGCAGCAGGGTAGCCTGTTTTGATCGGTGTCTCTTTCGCCCCGAAAGAAACTTCATCAGAAAGACATCGACCAATTCCGCCTCAAATTGCGCATTCGCAGTCCCGATTTCGCGTTCATTCGAAGCAAAGACATTCCGTTCCTTACAACCTCCCAACTCAACGTCCGGACCTCCGTACACAACCACAGGCGCAGCAATTTTGCTTTGTTCATCTAAAAAATGGAGGATCAAATGGGAATGGCACACGAAGGTTCGGATCCAATCAAAACCGATCACCCCACCAAAAAAGGCACAACGCCCGACAGGCGTCTGATCGAGGAGAAACTCCGCGAAATCAAAGCGACACGCATCGCATTCAGCCGCTAAGACTGTCTACCGTCAGTCTCGCGTTTCGAGACACCTCAATAGAAGCAGTTTGAATTTAGCCGGGCCTCGGATTCAGTTTCGGGGCCTTGGTTTTTTTGTGGAGGCGGTGCAACCGCCACCCCGTTCTCGGTATCTCTTCCAATGTGTGCGATGTCCATCACCATCAAGATTCCTTTTGCGAGCATGGGTGATCTTGACGGTCTACTGAAACCGCACGCTTTCTTTCCCAACTTCAGCGGACGTTTTTTGATTCTTCCGGGCTTCATGAATAAAATCACCACCTCTCTCTGCTCGCTGTTGCTCATTTTCTACATCACCTCCTTGGCTCCGGCCAAGGCGGCACCGGCTGTTCAGGACACGACGGCACAGCCGTTGCGCATCCTGTCATGGAACATTTTCATGCTGCCGCGCTTTGTGCACATCACCGGCAAACGCACCCGCGCCTACCACATCGCCGAGGAACTCAAAGCAAGTGACTACCAAGTGTTGGTGTTTCAAGAGGCCTTCCTCAGCGATGCCCGCCATATCATTCGCAAGTACCTCAACGGTGCATTCCCGTTTGAATATGGTCCGGCGAATAATCAAGGCGGAATCAAGACAAGCAGTGGGATCTGGGTTTTGAGCAAAATCAAGCTCCGGCAACTGGAAGAGGTCAAATTCACACAGTGCTACGGGATCGCTGACTGTTTTGCCCGAAAAGGAGCTTTGTTGCTCGAGGGCGATTACGAGGGGCAAACGTTCCAGGTTTTAGGAACGCATTTGCAAGCTGCCGGTCCGCACGCAACCCGCCACACGCAGTACCGCGACATGCGCGCGATGTTGGATCGGCATCAACGACCCGGTGTGCCACAAATCGTTTGCGGGGATATGAACACCGCCAAAAACCAGGAGGAAAGTTACAACGACATGCTGGCATCGCTGGATGTGGAAGATGGCCCACTCGACATTCAGGTGGCAGGCGCTCGCGACGTCTATCCCAATGACCTGCGCAATTGGGGCAATGAGCGGTTTGAAGTGATTGACTATGTTTTTTACCGTCACAATTCGAAGCCGGCCAAGAAGATGACGCGGGTGTTGCGGAGCATCCGCAAACCTTGGTGCAAGAATCACGAAGACTTGAGCGACCATTTTGCGGTGGACTTTTCCATCTGGTGGTAGGGCTGCGCAGTGTGAGTGCGGAGTGTGAGAGCGAGAACATTGATTCTGGTCATTTTTGGGGCGGTTTTAGGTAGAATGCTCTGAAAAAGCTTTAAATTCAGGGCTGGGGAAAGAGGATATGGCATTGAATTTTTTTAGTCTGATCACAAGGGCATTTGACACCTCGATCAGGATCAGTGGTTTCAAACGGGAATTGGTGGAGGCGAATGGTTCGTGGCAGCATTATTATACTGCCACAGGGAGAGGAAAATTGCCTCCCGTGGTGGTGATCCATGGATTGAGTGGAGACGCTACCGACCTTGCTCCCATGTTTAGCACGCTCCGCAAGCACTTCAGCAAGGTGATCGTCCCTGATTTGCCCGGCCACGGTAGGAGTCAACCGCCGATTGAGGGGATGAAATCAGGCCCGACATTCGACACCTTTGCCCGCGGACTTGATCAGATGCTGAAAGAGCCCGCTATCATTCTCGGGAATAGCCTTGGGGGACTTGCGACGATTCGGTATGCGAATCGCAATCCTGCCATGGTGAAAGGCATCGTACTCTACAGCCCTGGCGGGGCGCAACTCAGCCTCCGCGAATTGTTTGTCTTCAAGGGCAAATTCCGCACCGAATCCCGCGAAGACGTGCGGCGGTTTCTGAACATGCTTGTGACAAAGGCACCTTGGTACCGTCGGCTCGTTGAAAACGTTGTGCGCAACCGCCTGTTGCACCCCCATGTGCATGAGCTGCTGAGCAGCGTGACCCCTGAGATCCTGCTACAACCCGAGGAATTGTCTGGAATCCCATCCCCGACGCTTTTCATCTGGGGAAAAGCGGATACGCTCATGGGCAGCCAAGTCAACTTTTTCAAGCAGCATCTCCCGGCACATGCCGAGATTGCCGAACCCGATCATTTCGCTCATTGCCCATTTCTCGATCAGCCCAAAGACTGTGCCCGCTACGCCATCGAATTTGCAACAGCACTGCAAATGCGGGAAACGGCGGGGAATGAGGAATTAGAAATGAGAAATGAGAAATGATCTTGGGGTTGAAGTTTTGAGTTCACTTAGTTGGTAAACACTCGTGTTTGACATTTGATGAGGCGATGGCTCAATGTGGCCAACTTTCAAAGGAGTCCGCCGTTTGCTTTTCATTTGCTGACACGATTACTCAGGGGTGTTCGTTTCAAAGGTCTTCGTGATGTGCTTCGCAGTTGCCACGCAGTTGCTTCTCATCTAGCTACGCTGAACTTCATTTTTCATTTCTAATTTCTAATTTCTCATTCTAAAAACCATCCACGGTAAACCCTATCTTTGTGGCCTGATGGCGATTCATTTTCATTCCAACAAGGAATTGTATTTCCAGATGCAGCGCGAAAATGCTGCCGAATACGTGATTCCATTCATCGAGCAGGTGCTTCCTGTTTTGCCGGGCCTCAATGTATTGGAAATCGGCTGCGCCGAAGGCGGAGTTTTGCTGGCTTTCTTGGAGCGCGGCTGCAAAGGCGTCGGCGTCGAATTGAGCGATTCAAGGGCCGTCTTGGCGGCAGAGTTTCTCAAAAGCTATATCGACGAAGGCAATTGCCGCATTATTTCGAAGAATATTTACGACCCGACCTTCGAGACCGAATTCAGGGGTCAGTTTGATTTGATCCTCCTCAAGGATGTGATCGAACATATCCCCGACCAACAGAAGTTGATGGGATTCATGAAAACCTATCTCAAACCCGGCGGACAAATCTATTTCGGCTTTCCACCTTGGCAAATGCCCTTCGGGGGGCATCAGCAAATCTGCCGCACCAAACTCGGGAAAATGCCTTGGCTGCATCTTTGTCCAAGAGGAATGTATAAAGGCTTGCTCAAACTCTTCGGCGAAAGCGAACCGACCGTGAACGAGTTGATGGACGTGCACGACACCGGCATTTCTTTGGAACGGTTTGAGCGAATCGTCGGCAAAACCGATTACACAATCAGCAACAAGTTGCTGTACTTGATCAACCCGATCTACAAGTACAAATTCAAATTGAAGCCACGCAAACAGTTTGGTCTCATTGCGGCCATCCCCTGGGTGCGGAATTTCTGGACGACTTGCGGGTATTATTTGATCACGCCCACAAAGTCCAAGGACTAAGCCTCCGGCATCGCCTCCAAAGTCTTCAGGCGTTCGGCCTCGGCTTGCTTTTGCAGAAATTTGGGCTCGAGATAGCGTTTGTAGATTGCGAATTCAATGATCGGAACGAGGCAAACGATCAAAAACCACATGCCGATGGAGGCCGTCCTGTACTTGGAATATTGCTTGTAGAAGATGCTTTCCAATGTTTCGTTGAGCTTCTTCTGAATGGCCACTTCCAATTGCGCGGCCTGGGTTTGCATCAGCAGATCTACCACCCTGCTCGATTCCGACCACGAAAGCCCTTCGGAGACACCCGCCTTTTCTCCCGCCATGGACAGCGCTCCAAAAACTACCGCACTGAAAATATCATCCTTGAAGGTGTCGATCAGCCAAGATGCTGCGCCATTTTTCGCCTGATCCAAAAGACCTACCCCGACGGACTTGTTCACGATGTCGGCTTTCAAATGCTCGGCAAACTCGGAACTGGAATGGCTGTACGTGGCCGCAAGCACCTTGAGATCGTTGAGATAGGCATCCTTTTCCGCCTGGGATGAAAACAGCTGGTCGACTGTGAGCCCATAGATACCGTCGGTCATGACCGGAGCTTCATTGTGCATCACTTTGTAGATGCCTCGAAAAAATCCGATCTGAAGGGCAAAATAGACCGTGCCGAGGATCACGAGCGGAATGTACAGCTTCACTGCCCAGTTGTAGTATTTGGGAATGCGCGTAAAAACCTTGTAGCGGGATCCAAGCACCAAGATCAATATCGTCACCAAGATTCCCAGAAAACCATACACGATCACGCTCCATATCACCGTCCACGACTCGGGCAAAATGATGTCGCGACAGACAGACCAAAAATCACTCCAGGTAATTTTCATGTTTGCATTGCGTTTGATTCAAAAATAATTCGGAGGAAACACCGTCTCACCAACCATGAAAGGCTTTGAAACGCATTTCCTCTTCCTCGGCTTTCCAATAATTGCTGAGCGGATAGGCCCAAGAAGTCTCTGAATTGTCTTCGTTTTCCGCGCGCCAACCCAGCGCGAGCTTGGGCCGTGCAATAACCCCACTCGCCAAATCCCAAGATTCCGCCGTACGGAGCCGGTCGCCTTCGCCGTACAGAAAATGGATGTCGTAGCGCGGACCGGAATAGGGTTCGCCGATCTCGATCTGCAAGACTGGAGTGCCGTAGTTATCCAATTGATATACACCGGGCAGACGCCTCGTACTGTGGAATGGCCCGGAAATCAGCGGAAAAAAGGCGGATTGGATGCCGGCGGCAAAGCTTACCTCGAGTTGCCGTTCACCCAAACGATGGATGAACATGACCCTGCCTCCAGGGTCTTTCCAAAGCCCGCACCATTCCGAAGGAAAGGGGGGCGGTGTATGCGTGGCACGTCCAGGCTCCATATCTGACGAGAGACACAAGTTAAGAAATTTTGTGGACTGCCCAAGGGCCCGGGCTTTTCAAAACTATCACCAGAACTTCCACCAAGGCTTTCCGCCGTTGTTGGCGCGCTCCGAGTTTGATCGCGGATTGGGCGTTGCAGAATTTTCTTCCGCGGGCGGTGGAGCAACAACTTCTGCCGTTGGAGCAGCTTCCATCTTTGTCAAAGCCAATTCGCCGTCTTCAAAAATGAGTTTGACCAAGCCGGCACCTTTTCCAAAATAATGCGTGGTCGTCACGCGCTTAAATGCCCGGTCGGCATCATCGCCGCCATAGCGGTCTTCGTCGGTCGGCAGGAAATACAGGTCCACCCGCACCTTCATACAGCGCCTGAATTCTCCGAATGGGGTTTCTGCATCTTCAAATCCTTCGTGGGTGTAGAGCCGAAAGCTTTCCGTGCCGGGCACGTAGGAAAAGAAGGTCTGTCCCGGCTGCGCCGCGCCATCCATGATCAATTGGATTTCTTCGTCGGCTGGGTCGCTCAATGCCTGCGCATCCAAATCCGTCGTAACGCTGTACCATTTCGCGCCTGACTTGAGAAAATAATGCCCATCCCACCAATCGTTGAGGGGATCGTCAGAACCCAACGCTGGAAAGCAGAGGTAGTCGTACTTCCCGAATTTGCGGATGCGCGCGATCCAAGCGACCGTGGCATCACGACCTTCGGAATGATAGCGATACTCCAGCAATGTGTCGGCAAGCCTTGGAAAATAATCGGCAGCCGGTTCCGGGTCGGATTGTGCTTTGTACGGATCAATCACAGGGTGGCTCATCGCCGCCATCGCCACCTGCACCTTGGGGCGCGCGTCGCGCAAGACCCCGGCGATATAACCCCGGCCGGCAAATTCGGAGAGCAAATAGGCCTCCGACATCAGCCTATCGTAGAAATTACCTGACAGCTTGGAAGTATGCCGCAAAACCATCAGGGTTTCGCTCACCATCGCTTCTTGAAAAATCGGAATGAGGGATTGTTGCTCCGAATAGGTTTCCTCGGTGCGCAGCGCTTCCAAGGCTTCCTCAAAAAGCGCGCGGCTTTGAAATTGCAGGATTCCTGCCAGAAATATGGTTCCGCTCATGCTCGTGAAGCTGCGTCAAGGGTGAGTTCCGAAATTAAGGATGAATTCGGAAATTGGTCCAGATCATTTCAGGGTAACAAGGACGGCTCCTTTTTCCACGTTTTGGCCTTGCACGATGCTGATTTTACCGACCACGCCATCCGCCGGGGATTTGATGACATTTTCCATTTTCATCGCTTCCAAAATCAGCAGCGCATCTCCTTTGGCCACTTGCTGACCCTCAGCGACTTTGATCGAATGAATCAAACCCGGCATCGGTGCTTTGATATCGCTGACCTTTACCTTGCCAGCGCCTTCAAGTCCGAGTTTCTTGAGCAAACGGTCCATTTCCGTGCTCAAAACCACCTCGGCGCGTTTGCCATCGACTTTCAAAATGACTGTTTTGGCTTCGCGGTCCACACTTACGATATGAACCGTATGCGAAGCACCTTGATACAAGACTTGGTAGGAATGCGCATTCAGCTGCTGAATGTCTGCCGCAGCAGGTTCGCCATTGAGCGAATAGGTCTTTCCGGTGAGTGCGACCTCAAAAACTTGTGCTCCATTAACCTTTGCTTCAAACATTGCGTTGCGCTTTCGTTGTGAATGGTGGGGAAGTTCCGCACCTTTGCGGCGGAAAATTGCCGATTTTATCATTGATTCCCAAATGCAAGGCCGTTCCCTCATTCCATTCCTGCTATTGTTGTTGTCGTTGGGCTGCAAACATCAAACCCCCAATGCTGGTCCGGTTAAGGGTACGAGCCCAATCTCCAACGTTCCGGCAGCATCCCGCAGCACAGGTCTGAAGCCGCAGAACCCCAATTTTCCTTACCGCCCCTCGGATACCAAATACTTTGACCTGCTGCATACACAGTTGGATGTCTCCTTTGATTGGGAACATGAAGAATTGGACGGCAAGGCAATTCTGACGATCAAACCTTGGTTTGAGAGCCAAGACCAAGTGGTCCTCGATGCAAAGGGCTTTATCATTCATGACATTTCCTTGGCGTCAGGGAGTGGTCGAAATGCGTTGAAATACGGCTACGACAATACAAAAATCACGATCAAACTGGATCGCACCTACACACGCGACGAATCGTTGAAGGTTGCCATTCGGTACACGGCGCGCCCGACGATGCTGGATAGTTTGCTTACCGAAGAAGATGCGGCCGACCAAGGTCTTTACTTCGTCAATCCCCGGGGTGAGCAGAATGGAAAGCCCCGGCAGGCTTGGACGCAAGGAGAAACCCATGGCAGTCCCGCATGGTTCCCCACTTTTGACAGCCCCAATCAGCGATGCACCGCCGAAATCTCGATCACGGTTGCGGACTCCTTTGAGACGTTGTCCAATGGCTTGCTTGTACGCTCCGAGCCCAAGTCAGACGGCATGCGCACCGATTTCTGGGTGATGGACAAACCGCATGCGCCCTATCTTTTTATGATGGCGGTGGGCAATTATGCGATTGTGAAGGATCGCTGGCGCGACCGTGAAGTGAGCTACTATGTGGAGCACCAATATGAGCCTTATGCACGCTTGATTTTTGGGAAAACCCCGGAAATGATGGAGTTTTTCTCCAACAAACTCGGTGTTGAATACCCTTGGCAGAAGTACGCACAAGTTGTCGTGCGTGATTTTATCTCGGGTGCAATGGAAAACACGAGTTCGACCACGCATTTTGACCGGCTACAACACGATGCAAGGCAACACCTCGACAACAGCTATGAAGACATCATTTCCCACGAACTCTTTCACCAATGGTTTGGCGATTTGGTGACTTGTGAAAGCTGGGCCAATCTCAGCTTGAATGAGGGCTTCGCGACCTACGGGGAATATCTCTGGATCGAATACAAATACGGTTACGACGACGCAACGGCACATTTGCTCGATGACCGCATGGCGTACATGCGCAGTGCGATGCGGCAAAAACATCCGATCATCCGGTTTCACCATGGATTAGCAGATGATTTGTTTGATGCCCACAGTTACCAAAAAGGCGGACAGGTGTTGCACATGCTGCGCAAGCTGATCGGTGATGAGGCGTTTTTTGAAGCGCTGAAACAGTACCTCACAAAACATGCATACCAAGATGTTGAGATTCACGAATTGAGGCTGGCCTTCGAAGCGGTCACAGGGCAAGACCTGAATTGGTTTTTTGACCAATGGTACCTTTCCGCAGGGCATCCCGAATTGAAACTGGGGCACTCGTTTCAAAATGGAGAGTACCGCCTGCGCATTCAGCAGGTGCAGGACCAGACCCGAATCCCGATTTTTCGGTTGCCCTTGACGGTTGAGTTGGTGACCAAGGGCGTACCCGAGCAAACGCTGGTTTGGCTTGAATCCGCCGATACGACATTCAGGTTTGCGGCTTCCAAGGCACCGGACTATGTCATTGTCGATCCAGAGCAAGACTTGCTCCTTGAGATCAAAAGTGACACAGGCCAAGCTGAAGCGGCATTGATGCGACAGGCGATCACCTCCAAGGGCTATGCACGCAAGGCAGCGGCGTTGGATGGGATCGATTTTAACCAAATCACCGACTCGGCATTGCAAGCCTTGGTCATCCTTGCACAAGATCCTTTTTGGGGCACCCGGACCAAACTTCTCGAGGAAATAGAGGGCGGACTCGCAGGGGGAAAAGCCGCAGCTTTGAACATGGGAATTGGATTTCTGGGCGATCGCAACACCCACCTGCGCATCAGCGCTGCCTTGTTTTTACACAGCAATCTCGGCAACATGCCTGCAACTTTGAAGCCGGCCGCCGCCGCTGCCTTGCTTGCCGGGATTCAAGACAGCAGCTATACCGTCAGTCAATTTGCCCTTGAGACCTACTACGCGCTTTCCCCGGACGAAGGTCTTGCCCATGCCAAAAAACTGATGTCCCAACCTGAACCGCATCTCGTCGGCATGATCTCCAAAATCCTGAAGGATGCCGGAGTTGCGGAGGCTTTGCCGTTTATTCAAACGCATCTCTTTGATTCCAATACCGACGGAGGTGCCAAAATAGCCATGCTGCGTGGGATGGGAGAGTATTTGAATCAGCGACCTGCCGAGGAAAAGGAGTCGGGAACCAAAATGCTTCAACGGATTGTCGATGAAAAAAATGGGCGTTGGCTCAGGTTTACTGCCTTGCAGACTTTGAGCGAACTGAACAAAACCGAGGCATTGAAAAGCTATTTTGAGGAGCGATTGAAACAGGACAAGGATCCCATGTTCCAAACGCTGATACAGCGATACTTGGCCGAAAACTAAAATCTTTCCATCATCCGCGCTGATCCCAAAGGGCGTAGCCAAAATTCAAGAAGAAATAAAGCGGCTTGGGTCCAGGATTGATATGTGCGTTAAAGGCACGAGGAAAAAAATATGCTGCTCCCGGATGAATGAACCATGACTTCTTTTTTCCGATCGGCTGCCGAAACTGCATGCTCAATTCGATGCCGGGCAAAATGCGGCTAACGCTGGAGGTCGTGCTTGCCAAGCTTCCTTGCCCCACCTCATTGGAATACCTTGCGAGCAAGGGCACTTGCAATCGCGGCCCCAAGAAAACGGCCCATTCCCTCGGACGATGGTATTCGTGAATCCGCAATTTTCCCAATACTGCGACGTCCAGACTCACAAATGAAAATTGCATTTTGGAGGTGGAGAGTTGGTCGGTCATCGTGGAGCCATCTGCGGTCGAAGGGAACATCGCCGTTGCACCGGCATTGATATGGAAGCCATAACCCTTCCCACAGGCATAATGCGAAAAAAATGCATTTGCATTGGCTGCAGGGCCGATGGCATTCCCCGTTCCACTCATGAGCATGGACAATCCAGGCCCGGCCTCGACCCCAAATTCTTCCAAATTGTATTGTGCTGCCAGCAGGCAGGGAAACCCAAACAGGGCCGACAACAGGAAAGTGCGCAGCAATTTCATACTCCAAAGTTAATCCCTCTCGGTTACAAATGAGATTGTTGCCGCGTGAATCCAAGATTCCCGCACCGGTTTCAGCTGAAATTCAAATAAAAAACCTTGCCTCGCGGCTTCTCCTTTTGCCGCAAAAAGTTCTAACTTCCATCAGAAATATTCCCTTTTACCTTGAATGATTGACAATGGAAGACAATACCCTCCCCAGACCCAGGCCGATCCTTGTTACACTCTTGGCAATTATGACCATAATCGGAGCCGTTTTTGCATTTGGCCTTGCCGGATTAAAAGAGCTGATTCCGGACCTAGGTCGTAACGATGTCCCGTTGCCGCTGTGGATTTCGGCGACAGGTTATGTCATGAGTCTGGGAAAGTTGGTTGCGGCCATCTTTTTGCTGGGCATGCGTCGAATCGGCTTTTTCCTTTACGCTGCCTTTGAAACCATTTCGGCGATCATGTCGATCATCGGAGGGAAAATCGGGATGGACTACCTGGATACCAGCTTCAGCAATCCCGACGTGCCGATCGACCCAAAGGTGTTGATGATGTTTGTGGTCGGATTGGGAATCGGATTGTCGATCCTCTTCATTGGTGGATTTGCCGCGCATCTCAGCAAAATGAAATAGGCAAGGCTAGCCCAAAGCCACGTCCAATACCATCATCACGGTGAATCCAACCATGGCACCCATGGTCGCCAAGTCCGTATTTCCTTTGCGATGCGACTCCGGGATCAATTCTTCGACGACCACAAAGATCATGGCGCCTGCAGCGAAGCTCAAAGCATAAGGCAGCAGTGGCTGCATGACAAGCACGGCAATGGCGCCCAATACGCCTGCGATCGGCTCGACGACCGCCGAAAGCTGTCCGTAAAAAAAGCTCTTGCGACGGCTGAAACCCTCGCGCCGCAAGGGCATGGACACCGCCAAGCCTTCGGGGAAATTTTGTAGGCCGATCCCGATTGCCAGCGCTATGGGGGCAGCCAACATCTCGTAGGTTATAACATCGTGATAGGCGAGTGCACCAAATGCCACACCGACTGCCAATCCTTCTGGAAAGTTGTGCAAAGTGATCGCAAGCACCAGCAAAATTGAACGGTGCCAAGTGGTCTTGATGCCTTCGGCCTCCTCCGTGCGAAAACCGATGTGCAAGTGGGGCAAAACCTTGTCGATCGCAAAGAGAAACAATGCCCCGGCCATAAAGCCAACTGCGGCAGGAACCCATGACGGAACCGTTGATTCGCCTGAAAGAAATGCCTCCTCTGACATCTCAATGGCGGGAGCCAACAGGGACCAATAGCTCGCGGCAATCATTACACCCGCAGCGAAACCCAGCATGGCATCCAGCAGCTTTTGGTTCACTGTGCGCGTGAAAAACACCGTCGCAGCGCCCATTGCGGTAATTCCCCAAGTAAAGGTCGTGGCAATCAGCGCCATCCAAATCGGACTCATTCCCAATAACCAATCTCGAATGCTTCCCATATCCTTGCGTCTTTAAGGCAACTAAACAAAGAATTTAGACAAATCTAAACTTTTTCAGAATAC
Source organism: Bacteroidota bacterium (assembly GCA_016718825.1). Lineage (NCBI taxonomy): Bacteria > Pseudomonadati > Bacteroidota > Bacteroidota bacterium. The sequence continues at coordinate 48,771 of JADKCL010000011.1, forward strand.
CCAGCAAACCGAATTCATTGGATGCGGAAGAATTTTCGTACACGCCTAATCTTCAGCCGACTCCAAAGAAAGCACCAATGCGCGCAATTCGGTTTGAAGACTGCGCGTATGGTCTTTGGAATACCAAAGTTGCATGTCAATGATAAACTCGGCGTAGGGCTTGCGATCGGGCAAAGCCTTGTAGTCGATGATCAGTTGTTGCGCGGCCTGCGGTCTCGGTCCCCAAGTGGCGACAACTTGACCAGAAGAGAGGTCCGTGACAATCAGTTTGGGGATCGATCGACCTCCATTGGTCAGGTATTGATCCATAAAATCGAGATTATCGTCACGCAAGATCATTTCCAGTTTAATCTGTGGATGGTCTTTGACAGCTTTTGCGATAACCGGCAAATTTTGTCCTACGTCACCACACCATGCCTCAGAGATCACCATCCAATGATATTTGCCTTTGAGGCCATTCAATGCAGCCGTAAGTGCAGGATCGATTTCGGTTGTCTTAAAAATGCGGTGCATCCGCTGTACGCTCATTTTGGTGTACTCAACATACTCAGGCGTTTGTATTGCGCCTGTGGTTTTGTTTTCAGCAAGCAATGCTTCGCACAAGGCGACATAATCTTCGTAGCTGTAAACAACCCTAGAATTTTCGATTACATTATCCATACTTCTCCATTCAATTCTAAAGGGTTAAAACCCATAGCAGGTTAAAATAGTTCAAAAAAGGATGGTTTAGGCAGCATTTTGTATTAATTCTCATTTCACGCTGCCAATCGTTTCCTCCTGTGGACAGGGTTTGCTAATTTTGCCTCCTATGAAAATTGCTGAAATACATACTGCGAAAGGTCTGCTGAAGGCGGAGCTTTACGAAAAAGAGGCGCCGAAGACCGTTCAAAACTTCGTTGATCTTGCCAACAAAGGCTTTTACAATGGTCTGAATTTCCACCGCGTATTGCCAGGTTTTGTGATCCAGGGTGGATGTCCCGAAGGTACAGGCCGCGGCGGTCCCGGCTACCGCATTCCCTGCGAAACCCATGGCGAGAAGCAATTCCATGACCGTGGCGTTTTGTCAATGGCCCATGCAGGTAAAGATACCGGCGGTTCCCAGTTTTTTATCGTATTGAGCCGCAGCTCGACTGCCCACTTGGACCGTCAACACATGCTTTGGCAAAGTGTTTGAAGGTTTGGAATTTCTGGATGGCATCAAGCAAGGCGACAAGATCGAAAAAATCGTGATCGTCGAGCAAGCTTGACCCGATACCCGTTGACGCAGCATTTGTTGCGCTAAACAGAACGATGCAATTTCTGCGAATTGGCTTGGAAGGCTGATCCCGCAGGGAATTGCATCGTTTTGATTTTGTCGTTGTAGACCGTTTGGACACTACTTTCACGCATTCAATAAAATTCTTGGCCCATCATTGGCTGCAACCATTCCAAAACGCAGTAACTTTGTTGTGTAGATGAATGGGAAGCGGCAAATGTTGAACGATGTGCAAATGAGGCACTTATGTGTCTTGGTTTGGGCCACCTCCTTGTGCTTCGAATTACTGCCTGCCCAAAACGCAAATCCCTTCCAGCCTTTTTCCTGGGAATGGCCTACACCGAGTGCTTCGCGCTTGGCGTCCGGCGCACCCGGTCCCTCCTATTGGCAACAATCCGCCGATTACAAAATTGATGTGGTGCTCGACGACGTGCGGCAGCGCCTCACCGGGGACGAATCCGTGACCTACCACAATCGGAGTCCGCATACCCTCACCTACCTGTGGATGCAGCTCGATCAGAACCTGCGCAAACCCGATGCGATGATCCGGCAGATCACCCAAGGCAAGAGTTTCTCCAATCCCTCCCAATATGACCGGCACTTTACCCAGGAACCGACGTTTGTGGGTGGAATCGAAGATTTGCAGGTTACGAGTGGTGGTCGCCCCGTGACGCATACGGTCGTGGAGACCAACATGCGCGTGGACCTCGCCAAGCCGTTGGCCCCTGGCGATTCCGTGCAATTGCAGCTCCATTGGAGCTTTGCCATCAACGACGCCCGTGCCGCCGAAGGCCGCAGCGGCTATGAATTTTTTCCCGAGGACGGAAACTACATCTACGAAATCGCGCAATTCTACCCCAGAATGTGTGTCTACGACGACGTCAAAGGCTGGGAAAACCAACCTTTCGTCGGTCCCGCCGAATTCGGCTTGGAATTTGGTGACTTTGATTTGCGCATCGATGTGCCCGAAGACCATGTGGTGACGGCGAGTGGTAGCCTGCAAAACCCCAAAGAAGTGCTTTCCAAAGAGCAACAGGAGCGATTGGCAAACTTGAATGCCCAACCTGGCAAGCCGCAGTTTATCGTCAAGCCCGAAGAAGCCAAGGCCAATCAAAAATCCAAGGCCAAGGGCCGCAAAGTCTGGCATTTCCAAGCGTCGAATGTCCGTGACGTGGCATTTGCAAGCTCCCGGAAATTTGCCTGGGACGCGGCCTATGTCCAAATCGGCGCCAACAAGGTGCTTACGCAGTCGCTTTACCCCAACGAGGCCATTCCTCTTTGGGACAAGTATGCCACGCATGCCATCATCCACACCTTGCAGACCTATTCGCGGTTGTCGATCGACTACCCCTATCCAGTAGCGACGGCGGTGCATGGGCCTGTCTGGGGAATGGAATATCCGACCTTGGCATTTTGCGGCGGGCGTCCGACCTCGTCGGGCTATTATTCGCGACAGGCCAAATACCTGATGATCGGCGTCGTGATCCACGAAGTCGGACACAATTTTTTCCCGATGATCGTCAACAGCAACGAGCGCCGCTGGGCTTGGATGGACGAAGGGTTGAATTCGTTTTGTCAGATCATTGCCGAACAAACCTTTGAAAAGGGTTTCCCGCTTCGTCGCGGACCGGCAGACAACCTTGCGGACTTCATGCTGAGTTCCGACCATCAGCCGATCATGACGAACCCGGAGTCGTTGCGCGACAATGCAAGCATCAGCTATGAGAAGACTGCGGTCGGGCTTTATATCTTGCGAAATGAGGTCATGGGGCCGACAGCATTTGACATGGCTTTCAAGGAATATGCCCGTCGATGGGCCTTCCGGCATCCGGAGCCGGCTGACTTTTTCCGCACCATCGAAGATGCCTCGGGCCATGCTTTGAGTTGGTTTTGGCGCACGTGGTTCTACGAATCACAATCCCTGGAAATGGGGATCGGGAAGGTCAAGCATTTCCTGCTTTCCAAAAACAGGGCAGCCAAAGGATATGTCGATCCACATCAGATTGCGATGCCGGGACCGACCTCTTGGTCCTGCTATTCCGACGACAAACCGGAACTGACCGACCACTATTCAGGCATGGAAAGCACGAGCGCCGAGGCCAACGACGAATTTTTGCGGGACTTGTTGCAGCAGGCAAAGGCCAAGCCTGACACCTCCACCGCCCTTCATGCCTATCAAATAGTTGTCGAGCGGAATGGCGGCTGCATTTTGCCCGTGCAAGTACAGGCGCTCTTCGCCGATGGTAGCCGCGTGCGGTACCGCCTGCCTGCCGAAGTTTGGATGCAGGGCAATCCGACATTCGTCAAGGAAATCTATTCTGACCGTCCGATTTTGGCCTTTGTCTTGGATCCGGATCACCTCATTCCCGACACTGACCGCAGCAACGACATCTTCCCGCGGGAAAATGGCCGGCAACAGTTTGAGACGGCCGACCTCAGGAAATAGCCAAGCCGTAAAATTTTTGTAACATTGGCCTCGATTGAGACCACATCCATGCGTTACCAACGATTTGCCTTCCCGTTTGCCTTTGCCCTGTTGCTGATTTTTTCATGCAATCCGCCTGCACAGGAACCGAAAACCATTCCGACGGAACCGCAACCACCCGTTGAAAAGCCCGTGGAGCAACCCAAACCGATGTCGGAATACGAAAAAATGTTCCGGGATTCAGGCTTGGTCGATCTCGAAGAATACATTCCGGGAATCAAGATCGACCTGAAATACACCACCCTCGACAACTTCGTGAAGGCCGATGTCTATGGCGACTTGGAAAAATGTTTCCTTCGAAAGGAAGCCGCTGAAAAATTGAAAAAGGCCCAGGAACTGCTCCACGAACAGCATCCCAACTATACTTTGCTCGTTTTTGACGGCGTGCGTCCGTTTCGTGTGCAGCAGTTTATGTGGGATTCGTTGCACATTCCCAACAAACGGAATTACCTCGCGCCGCCTTCTGAAGGTTCGATTCACAACTATGGCTGCGCCGTGGACTTGAGCATCGCCGACAGTCTCGGTCAAGGAGCTGGACATGGGAACGCCGTTTGACTTTTTTGGCGAATTGGCGCAACCGCAGTTGGAAGGTCAAATGCTGGCGAATGGCAAACTCACCCAGGAGCAACATGCCAACCGGATGCTACTGCGCTCCACCATGCGCAAAGCTGGATTTTTTGACATCAAAACGGAGTGGTGGCATTTCAACGCCTTCGGCAGTAGTGCGGTCAAGCGCACCTACACCCGTTTGCCCTGATCAGGCGGCAGGTTTCAGCAGGAAATTGAGCAAGAATTGCATCGAATCGGCGGCCGGTTGAGGTCCGTCGGGGCCGTCCAATCCGAAGTATTCCTTGAGGCGCAATCCGAATGCAGCATTGACCAACAAACGGGCATTGCCATTCTCATCCAAGACGGGTTCCATTTGCGCTGTCACGTCGAGCGGTACTTTGACCGACATGAATTCGAGTTGGCCGCGGACCGCAAATTGGGTGAGCACCCCGAAGGCAAGCTTGGGATTCTCCATACTGATCATTTTCTCGAATGTAAAAAATGCCTTGGGGTCCTTGAGGATGCCGATCATTTCATGGACGTGCGCATCCAAGCCTTGATCACCCATCGTCAGCGAACCGGTCTCAATGCCAAATTTGCCCATCGCTTGTTCGATGCCGGGTCCGGCGGACAATTCGAGGTTGCCGAACAGTGTCTTGACTTCGCCGGCATAGTAATCCATTGGCGCGAGGAAGCTGAAGTTGAGCACCGACCCGCCCGCCTCTACGGGACCCGCGAATTCCCACTTTGTTCCCAAGCTGACGTTGGTAGCAGGAGTAGCAGCTGCTCCCTCGGGCGCTTTCGGAAGTTTCAGGCCCAGTTCTTCCCAAGATTTTGTGATCGTATTGGCAGGAACGGGCAACATGCCATCGCCTTTGGTGGTACTCGCCAATTGTGCCGCGATCTCCGCCTGAAGCACCTTTCCGGCTTCCTCCACGACTTTTTCCCAGCTTTTCCAGGTGCCTTCGAATGGTTTTTCGAAACGTTTGTAAATGGGCTCGATGCAATTGAACTGGGAATACATTTCGGCGGAGAGGAAAAATTTGCCGTCGGTACCGTGGTACGGATAAATCGCAAGGTACATCGCGCGGTCACTGCGTTGGGCGGTGTAAAGCGTCTGAAGGGTAAAATTGTTCGCGCCTCTTGCCAAGGCTGCAAGTGCAGCTTTTTGAAAAGCAGCTGCATCGTGACCCTCAGGTACCACGCCAGCGAGGGCGGTAATTTTCACTGGCGAAAACACCGTTGCGCGGTCTCTTTTCCAAACGAGCACATCATGCTTTTCATTGGTTGCTAGCGGTTGCGGCATGCGGCTCACGGTGCGGATGAAGGTCTTGAGTTTGTCGATGTATTGGTAACGGCCGATGTACAGCGAGCGCCCCAGGTGATTCTGAAAGTAAATGCTGGGCGTAAATGTGACCTCGGCGGGCGCACCTTTGGAAATGTTTTTTTCCGTCAATGTTATACCTTGGCTTTTGGCCATTTCCTTGATCTGCGGCAGGAACTTTTCCTTGAAATCCTTGGTGACAGCCGCCTCGGCATCACCCGTGAAGACGATCAATTCGCCGCCGCCGGCAAATGCGGTTTGCTGAAAAATGGCCACAATGGCCAACAAGAAGATGATTCGAATTTTCATTTTTCCTTTGTGCATGGAAACCGACCAACAGGAAGTCGGAACCGCTACATCCTAAACGCAGCTACAGATTAAATGTTGCAACATGTAATTTTTAATCGGCCTCCGGAATCAAGTATCCGTCCTGACGTTGTCCCATTCCTGGTCGAAGTAGCAGCGCAGCCAATTGAGTGCATAGTGGCGTTCGTAGACCACACCGGATTCCATGTTGGCCGGGGCAGCCTCTCCGCGGAGGCGGGCATTCACCACCGCCCAGTTGAGGCGGTAAGCCAAGTCGCATTGGTCCAAAATCTCTCCGACCGATCGCAGCGTGCTTTTGGCGAGGAAAGCCTCAAAGCTACCCGCTTCATGGATGACCTGTACAGATTTGGGGACATCGCAGATTTTGTCGGGGAATTCGAGCGAATCGATGTGCCCGAGGACCCAAAGCAGGGTCCAAAGGCTTTCGTAACGCCAGATGAAGTTGATTTTGTCTTGCTGCGAAGGATTCGGATTTTGTATAAACGCACTTTCCTGCGGGCTGAGGAAGGGGGCGATCCCGAAGGCGGCGATGACTTGTTGCACGATTTCGTCTTCCAAGCCTTCGGCTTTGACTGCGACAATCATGAGGGCCAAGGCCCTTTGCGCCACCTCGGCTACCGGCCGGATGCGGGCAATTTCGTCGCCTTCGATCGGCGGCAGCGCCGAAGCCACCGGAATTTTTCGCGCGATCAACAACGCATTCGTCTTGCTTTTGCGTGCACTTCCGGATTCGGTCACAGGCGTCAAAGCGTCAAATTCGGAGGAATCGACCTGAACTGGTAATTCAGAGATGCCGCTCCGACCTTGAAAGTCCATGATGAGTTTGCCGGTTTTGTCGAGCATCTTGCTGCCTTGCCAGAAAATAATGGCGTCCAAGGACTCGGCTACAGCAAAAACAGCTTCCTCAAGACCACGCAATCCGCCAGGGGCTTGCACATCGATCGCCAAACGGCTCGTCGCAATTTTGGTGCGCAACCGCGCCAAAATATCCGGATTGTCGGCCGGAATGCTCTGGTACACGTGCTGCAGTCGTTTCTTGGCTTCTACCAATTGTCCTTCATCCAGCGGCATAAACGTCACGGTTGCCTTGGTAAACAGCTTGCGCCGCGTCACGGAAACCGTTCGCCAATTCTCAGCGGTGCCTTCGGTAGAAAAGCCGTCCGCACCGTAGGCGATCGTCAGGCGTTGATGAACCAGCGCCAGATCAGTAACGTTGCTCAGGAGAATGCAATTTTCGTTGGCCATAGGGAAGTGAAAAGTGATTAGTGAAAAGTGAAAAGTGCTTTTGAGCCTAATTCCTTATTAGCTGAGTTGATGGTGGGTTTGGAAACGGTTGGCGCCGCCGTATTCTTCGAGCAGGCCTACGGCCATTTGCATGGCTTCGCTAAGATGTGCACTGCCGCCGAATGCGTAGAAGGCCATCAGGAAATTTTTGGTTTCGGGGCGCACCATGGTGCGTTCCGAGTCGCTCGTCGGGGTGCCAAAGGCGCCGAGGTCATCACGCATCACCGGGAAATATTCGATGTTCATCTCGCCACGGCCGATGGTGATATAGGGTTCGTCGGCGCGGCCGATGCCCAAGATCGGTTCGCCCACGATCTTGTCGGAATCCCATCCACCGATCGAGAAGCCGGTACGGATGGAGACCAAGTTGAGCAGATCCACGACATTGTTGACTTGGTAAATGCCCTTGCCCTGCAATACGCGTCGGATCAGTGCCTCGGCACTCGGACGGTAGCGGCTGGGCTCCTTGCCCAGTGCGCGGTAGGCGTCGCGGGTGTCGGCGATCGTTGGAATTTCGTGAATGCCTTCGACTTTGAGATTGGCCATACGCTCTGCGCAGGCTGCTTCGATTTCAGCCAGCAATTCGGCAGGGGTGTCGGTGACTTCGACATTGCATTGAATGCAACCCAAAGTAAGCCGCGGACAAAGTGCTTGAATTTCGGGGGAGACGAGCGGTACAATCATGGCTTTTTCCGGTATTCTTTTCCGTTGCGGTCCACAAAAAAGCGTTCGCCCGTAACGGGGTCGAGGACAGGCGCGCCATGCGCCTCCATGAAGACGTAGTCGTAGGCGGACCCGTATTTGAACGGAATCACCGTCTTGCCAGACTTGTCAATGAATCCGTAGCGATCCTTCTTCTGTACCCAAGCCAATCCGTTTTTGAAAGCACAAGCCCATTCGTAGTCAAAAGGAATCGCCATCCGGCCCGTGGAGTCCACAAAACCGAACTTCTCCCCTTTTTGGGCGACGATCAGGCCTTCGGAGAATTCGTCCCAAAGCCCGTAGTGGGTTTCGCCGACTTTGTTTCCTTGGCGGTCGTAAATAAACCACGTGTTTGCCTCCTCGGTGATGCCTTTGCTTTCCAATTCGTAGGGATCGTAGGCGGCACAGGCGACAAACCTTCCCGTGAATGTCCCCGCGATGCGGGCAAATTGAAACGGAACGATGGTTTTCCTGTCGAGTCGATGACCCCGTATTTGCTGCGGCCCACAGGATCGGTCTGAATGCCGACTCCAAATCCTTCCTGCAACGGGTACATCACCTCAAAACGATCTGCGCCGAGGGACTTTCCGTTCCGGTCGATCAGCATCCAAGCCTTTTGTCCGGCCTTGCGAACCGGCGCGACGCCGTGATAAAAGGGGAAAACTTGATCCATGTCTGCGGCAATCAGGGTCTGACCCTTGCTGTCTAAATAGCCCCATCGCCCGTCTTGAAAGATGGCCAAGCGATCTTCATGGCAATCGGTCATCACCTTCTCTACCTGTCCACGGTCGATCCGTTTGCCTTGTTTGTTGACCAAAGCGAAGCCGTTTGTCTGTTGGAAGCCATAGACGCCGCAGCCACAGTCGAGAATGCGGTTGGGCAAAATCGGGGGCACGACCTCCACTCCATTTTTGTTGAGCAAGCCAAAGCCGGTACCTGTCTTGACCACGGTGAGCCCATTGTCAAGAAAGGCACCCGCCTCTTCATATTTCGGGGCAATGACGACCGCGCCACTCGAATCGGTAAATCCCCAGAAGCCGCCTTCCTTGTAAGGGATGAGCAGGCGCTGGCGCATCGCGGCTTCCTCCTCGGGTGTGATCAGCGGCTTGGTCGTGTCCACGCCGATCAGCGGCTCCATCACGTAGGTCTTCTCTGCCGATTGACTTTCTTCACTGCTCCCGCCGCAACCTGCAACACAAAAGCCAAACAGCCCGATGAAGGCCAATACAGGAAGGGAGAAGCCAATGCGAATCTTCATGGCATCAAAAATAGGGGGAAATTCGCTGGGATTGAAACGGAGGAGCTGTGCCTGACGAATGGCAGCCTGCTTTGCTTTCAACTTCAATCAATAGGATAAGCCTCCTCGGGTGCTTCCATTTCCAAAGTGGATTCCACGGCTGCGGGCGACGCATCCGAACCGACTACCTTGCCGATATTGCTGCTCACAATCTTGATGGCAATGGCCAAGAGGATGATCCCGAACACGCGCCGCACAATGGCGATTCCGCTAGGACCCAAAATGCGTTCGATCAGGGTAATGCTGCGAATCACAACATAGACGATGATGAGATTGATGAATACACTCAGGAGAATGTCGGCCGTCGTGAAGACCGCCTTGAGGGAAACGAGTGTCGTCAAGGTTCCGGCCCCGGCGATCAGCGGGAAAGCCAAAGGCACCACGGTTCCCGTCATGGGATTGCTGTGTTGCCTGAAAAATTCGCGGTCAAGCACCATTTCCATCGCCACGATAAAAATGACCACCGCGCCTGCCAACGCAAAGGAATGCACGTCGATGCCGATCAGCGAAAGCAATTGATCCCCCACAAAAAAGAATCCGACCATGATCGCACCCGAAATCAGGGTCGCCTTCAAGGCGGGAATGTCTCCCATTTTGCTGCGCAAATCGATCATCGTGGGAATGTTTCCCAAAATATCGATCACTGCAAAAAGGGTGAGTGAGATCGTAAGGACGTTGCTGAAAATGAACATAAGCTTTGACCGAAATTGAATTCGGAGGCAAAATTAGGCGCATTGAATTTCTTCCCGTCCGCAACCACTGTGACCAGAATCATATCGCTATTAAACTCCAGGACATGGTGCCGAATGGCCCAAGTACAACTGGCAATCCCTCAGGTCCAAATCGGATAGGCACCGATTCGACCCGGCAAACAGGCGAAAAATATTTTTTGACTAGGCGGGATTTTGCGGCTGTGAATGCGCTTCTCCCTGCCAACCCGCACGTTTGTGCGCGCCATCGCAGAAAGGCTTCTTCTCCGAAAGGCCACAACGGCACAGCGAACACTTCTCCGTCTCCATGATCAGGTTGCCTTCCAAGTCCACGATCCGCACCTTGCCGACAATGCGCGCCGAACCGTTGGGGACGATTGTGATCAGAATGGGTTCAACTTCCTCCACGGGTTCGGGCTCCGGTTGCTGTGCCAAGGCATAGCTCAATGCGCCACTCGGGCATTTTTTGACCAAGTCCACGATTTTGTCGATGCTGTCGCCATTCACATCGATCCACCGCTTGCGGTGGATGTCAAACACCGAGGGCAATTCCTTGATGCAAACCGCGGAATGCTGACAGATATTGGGATCAAACCGAACCGTGATTTGATCGTTGCTGTATTCTTGTACTCTTTTGACTTCGCTCATTGCAATCTTGCTTTGGATCTGCTGAATTGATCTCCCCGATTCTCCCCGAATCAGGAGCGTGAATAGTTGGGCGCTTCCTTGGTGATTTGCACATCGTGCGGATGGCTTTCGCGCAAACCTGCAGAGGTGATGCGTACGAAGGATGCTTCTTGCAAAGCCCTGATGTCGGCTGCACCGACATAACCCATCGCTGCACGCAGGCCGCCGACGAGTTGATACACCACTTCGGAGACATTGCCCTTGAAGGGAACACGTCCGACGATGCCTTCAGGAACCAATTTTTGGATATCGTCTTCGACGTCCTGGAAATAGCGGTCCTTGCTTCCTTCTTTCATGGCTTCGATCGAACCCATGCCACGGTAGCTTTTGAACTTGCGACCTTCGTAGAGGATGGTTTCGCCTGGGCTCTCTTCCGTACCGGCAAACAGTCCACCGGCCATGATCGTGCTTGCACCGGCGGCGATTGCCTTGGGGATATCACCCGAATACTTGATGCCGCCGTCTGCGATGAGCGGGATGCCTGCCTTGAGGGTGTATTTGGCCGCCTCGATGACCGCAGACAACTGCGGAACGCCGACGCCCGCCACCACGCGGGTGGTGCAAATCGAACCCGGACCAACACCGACCTTGATGCCATCGACGCCGGCATCTCCGAGGGCTTCGGCTGCGCTGCGTGTGGCAATGTTGCCTGCCACCACTTGGAGTTCGGGGAAAAGCTGCTTGATGCGCTTGACCATGTCGAGTACGCCTTGGCTATGTCCGTGGGCGGTGTCGACGGTGATGCAGTCCACGCTTGCGTGGACGAGCGCGGTAATGCGGTCGAGCGTGTCGCCTGAAACGCCTACGGCTGCGCCGACGCGCAGGCGACCAAGGTGGTCTTTGCAGGCGTTCGGGAAGTTGCGCTTCTTGAGAATGTCTTTGTAGGTGATGAGGCCGGTGAGGCGGCCGGTTTTGTCCACCACGGGCAACTTCTCGATTTTGTGGCGTTGCAGGATCTGCTCGGCTTCCTCGAGGGTCGTGCCTTCCGGAGCGGTGATGAGATTTTGCGAGGTCATCAGGCTACCGATCGTGCGGCCGTCGGCGGCTTGGAAACGGAGGTCGCGGTTGGTGATGATCCCGACCAACATACCCGCAGCGTTCACGATGGGAATGCCTCCGATTTTGTTTTCAGACATGATGGCCGAGGCACGGGCGAGGGTATCTTCCGGGCTGAGCGTAATCGGATCGACAATCAATCCGCTTTCATGGCGTTTGACGCGGCGGATATGCTCCACCTGCATCTCGATGCTCATGTTTTTGTGGACGAACCCGAGACCGCCTTCGACTGCCATGGCGATGGCCATTTGGTATTCGGTGACGGTATCCATGGCTGCAGTAACCAATGGAATGTTGAGCTTGATTTCGCGGGTCAAAAAGGTTGCTGTGCTCGCATCTCTTGGCAAAATCAAAGAGTGGGCAGGCAATAGTAGAACGTCGTCGTAAGTGAGACCTTCGTAGAGAATTTTATGTGAAAAAGGCATGGCGCAAATATTCTTGATATTTGCCAGACAAAGCTACAAAAGAAATCTTGAACCGAGAGATTAAGATTTTGTGATGTGCTAGAAAGTGGGATCCGCTGCCGGATTCACTGTTGTTTTCTTCTCCCAAGCGAATTCAGCGACCAAGTATTCCTCGCCTTTGAACATCACCGTAAAGCCGATTTTGCTTTCGATTTCATAGACTTTGGGGTCGAGATCGGGGTTGAGCATGACGTTGTCGCGGATCAAGTCGACACCCAGATCATCTTCGGCCGCATAAATTTGCATCAGAAAATCTTCGCGGCGCAAGCTGTCACCCGCCACGTGTTCCAAGGCCTCGGGAGACATTTTCCACCCCAAATCGTTGAGGATCAACAGGGCGTCATCCTCTTGATAAGTAGATAAACGCCGCTTCTTGCGGTGACGGACGCCACCGATCCAACTGCTGACTGCTCTTTTGAGTCTCTGGAATTCAGACATGATTTCTACTGTTGCTTGAGTTCAAAGGTATCGCTTTTCAGGAGAATGTGGAAGTCGTGCCTACCTGAGGAAATTTCAACATCCTCATCGATGGATAACGAGCGCACACCAACCTTGGCCCAACCATTCAAATGGTATTGCCCGGGCAAAACGTTCAGGATGTATTCCGAGGACAAACCCTTTGGCTGCTGCTTTTCCCAGCTCATAACTTCCTCCCTGCTCAATCGGATGGAACAGCTTTCTACGGTTGTATCCTCCATGGTCATTTCGATGAGAAATTTGACAGGGACCAACCGCGAATGCAATCCGTCGGAGACAAAACTAGCTACGAGAGCATAAACGTCATTGAACCGCTGTTGATCTTCGTCAACGACAAAACTACCGCCGGCATTGTCGACATTGACCGTGACCTTCTCATAAGAAACTTGCATCGACACACCGCCACGGTCATGGACGATGCCCTCCTCCCTGGCACGAATGCCTGTCGGATTCAATGCGCGAACCTTATTATAGAAGTCATCGAGTTTGGCCTTCTCGGGCTCAAAGACCCAGCGGTTGTTGCTTTGCTGAAAGAAACTCTCCCGACCTGCGCTGTCTTCCGTGATAAAATAGGTTTCGCTCTCCGGAAGCATCCCTCCGCCTTCGTAAAAAGTGATTTTGAAATCCGCCGGCCGCTTTTCGGGAAGTTTGGGGCCGCCGCCGAGCGTGGAACAGCTAAAGCACAGCATAGAAGCGATGCAAAAAACGAAGTGCAGGGATTTCATGAAATGAATTTACGCGAATCCCTGCAGAATCCGAAATAGACTGGCTGGTGCTTGTTCGAACCTGAAGCTGGCATTTTCCAAAAGCAGGATCGGGTTCGCCGTTCGAATTTTGGCTAATTTGCCGCCACATGAAAAATGGATTGCATATCGCAGTGATTGGCGGCGGTGCCGCCGGATTTTTTGCGGCTATCCGCTGTGCGGAGCTGCATCCGGAGCATACCGTCACGATTTTGGAGCGGGGCGGCGACTTTCTGGAAAAAGTCCGCATCTCGGGCGGCGGGCGTTGCAATGTCTGCCCTTCGGAGTTTGTCCCCCGCGAATTGGTGAAATACTATCCGCGTGGCGGCCGCGAATTGATGGGCCCCTTCAATACATTTTGCAGCGGCGATACGGTGGGCTGGTTTGAAAGCCGCGGGGTGGCCCTCAAAACCGAGGACGATGGCCGGATGTTTCCCGTCACCGACGATTCCGAAACCATTGTACAATGCCTCCGGCAAGCCGCCAAGGCGGCAGGCGTCTCCATGCTTGCCAAGCGCACCGTGATCGGCATCGAACCCGTCGATGGCCGCTGGCAAATCGACATCGCCCGCGACAATCCGCTGGTGGTGGACCGCGTCTTGGTCGCGCCGGGCAGCACCAAAACCATCTGGGCCATCCTCGAAAAGCTCGGCCATACCATCGAACCGCCCGTGCCGTCGCTGTTTACCTTTCACATCAGCGACCCGCGCATCGAAGGCTTGCAAGGGCTGTCCGTACCGGATGCGGAGGTGCGTGTGAGCACCGTGTCCTCGCAAAGCGGGAAGGGTTTGAGCGCAAGGGGGCCGCTGTTGATCACGCATTGGGGCATGAGCGGGCCGGCCATCTTGAAGCTGAGCGCTTGGGGGGCACGGACATTCGCGGAATTGGGCTATGGGTTTGATTGTGTCGTCAATTGGTTGGGGATCTTCTCCATGGAGCAGATGCAGGAACGCTTGCGACAGGAAAAAGAGGTGCAGGCGCGCCGCAAGGTGCAGGGCAAAAACCCATTCGATTTGCCCAACCGCCTCTGGAACACACTTTGCACGGCAGCCAAAATTTCGGACCACGCCAATTGGGGCGACCTGAGCAAGCAGCAGTTACAAGCCCTCGCCACCGAATTGGTCGCTGGAACCTACAAAGTCACGGGCAAAAGTGCCTTCAAGGATGAATTCGTGACCTGCGGCGGCGTGCGCCTGAGCGAGGTCAACTTCAAGACCATGGAAAGCAAGGTTTTGCCGGGCGTCTTTTTCGCTGGCGAAATCCTGGACATCGACGCGGTCACTGGCGGATACAATTTTCAGGCTGCCTGGACGACGGGCTGGGTGGCGGGGAGCGCCTTAGGGAGCGAATAGGTCATCCCTTCCAAGGTTGTCGGATAAATTTCCTGCACCTACAACTTCACCACCTTTTTCACCAGCACAAAATCCGACGACTTGACGCGCAAGGCGTAGAGTCCCGCAGGGATATTTCCCGTGCCAAGGGTGAACAGTTGGGTGCCCGCCTCCCCTTCCTGCCTGATCACGACTTGCCCGAGCTCGTTTTGGAGTTCGATGGTACAAGCTTCCACCGTGGGATGGTCCAATGCAACCTGTAACTTATTGGAGAAGGGGTTCGGGTAAATGTCACCGCGCATTTCGTTGCCATCTGCAAGGCCTACATAAACAAACTGGATGGAAATACTGGATGTGTCTTGACAACCAATCGAATCCGTGAGGATCAAGGTGACCACGTAAGCGCCGTCTGTGGCATAGGAATGCATTGGATTGACGGAAGTGGAGGTGTCACCATCCCCAAAATCCCAAAGATAACTCGTCGCATTTTGCACGGTTGGAGAGAAATTCCAATCCAAGCTTTGGGCGACTTGTTGGCCGGAGAAGCTGGCGTCGGGAATGGAAATTGCAACATCCATTTCTTTTCGCGCATAGCAACCCCATTGGTCGGTCACCAGCAAACCGTAGGTGCCGGGTGTGGTGAAAACAATGGTGGATGTATCAGGCCCGGGTTGCCAGTTGTAGTCGAACTGGGTGCCATTGAAGCCTGCGTCATAAAGGGTGGCATTGCATACGACCGTATCGGTTGGCAGATAAAAGACGGGCGGGGCAACATTCTCGGAATCGAGTTCGAGGTCCATCCAAGCCAATCGCCGCCCCATGTAGCTTCGGAGGGAATCCATGTGGACGTCATAAGTTTGACCACCCAGCAGATTCCACTTCACAAAATTGCGGGACTGCGCCTCGTTGACCAGTCCGTAGAGGCTGTCGATCAACGTGGTGAATGCGGTGTCGCTCAATGTATTTTCCCGGAGCATCGACCAACGGCAGGCGACTTGCTTGCGATAGTCTTGTTCCGTCCAAAGCTTGCTCCACCAAAACGGAAATGGCCAATAGGGGTGGGTCATCTCCCAAACCCAGCCGCTTGTGCGGGCCGGCAGGGTATAGTCCATGGCGCGGTCATAGTCCCAAGGCGGACCAATTTTGAGCTTGCCGCCATCGGTCGCCTTTTCCTTGTACAAAAATGTGCTTCGTCCGTAACTGTCATAATTGACGCTGAATTCGTTGACGATCAAGAAATCAACAAAGCTGGAGACCTTGATGAACTTCCGATATCCAGAATCCGGGTGAGCGAAATTGGGCCCATTCAGCACATTTTCAAAAGAGTCGACCACAGCGTGAATGTAATTTCTCTGCACAGGCAAGATGGTCGTTGCATTGGGATAGACAAACTTGAACTCCACTGGATAGTTGCAGGTGAGGTCGTTGATGGGAGGATAAATCGAATTCCATCCAGCAGGATCGCCGTTGATGTTCATTTCAATGATGTATCCCCCGGTCAAATCAACGCCGGCAGTATCGGTCGTCTTCAGTTTGGCAATGTCGACGCGGTTGGAGTCGCGCTTGATTTTTTCGGTCAATGTATAATAACCGCTGTAGACGCCATCTACAAGCACTTCACAGGCCTTTGTCCGTGGCGCATAGACACCCATCCGCCTTGCCATTTCATAGGTAATCGTGTTTTTGATCAAGGTGCGGTCCAGGTATTCTGCCTTGAAAATCCAATCGTGCTCCACGGGCAATCCCAACAAATTGGTGTCCAATTCGAAGCCAAGGCTGTCGACGAGTTCAAAATCATAGTTTTTCTTGGGATAGGTAGGCCCGGTAAACCCTTGCCATTCGGCCATGATCGTCCCGACAAACGCATAATTGGTCTGGTTGGTGTAGTTGCGATTGCCCGGGCCGTTGTCGATGATTTGCATCCTGACCGGCACCTTCGGATCATTGGCCATCGGAGTTCCCAGCGTTGTGAGCTTTACGATGGGTAGATTGCTCGAATAGAAAGGAAAAGGCTTGGCAGGATTTGCGCTGAAGGTAAGCCTCCAATCCACCAATGTGCCCACCCTTTGCGCGGCGGTATCTTTTACCCTTAACTTCCAGACCCCGTTGGGATTTTGGCCCATGTTGACATCGCCTAAATAACCTTGGCAGAGGTAGCTACCGGTAAACGGGGCAGTTCCCGAAGCAATGGGTGTCCCCAATCCGGTCATGCAGGTATTGGTGAAATTGTCCCCGCTCCCACCGACCCCGGCAAAAAGCTTGATGATGACACCATTCGGTGCTTCGAGCCTGACATCCATGTCCGAGTCACGGGTGTGCAGGATGTTGATGCAGACAGACTCCAAACCGTAAGTGGTATCGATAAACGGTGCCAAACCACTCACGGTGAGCGTGTAAATCGTTGTTGTGTTGTTGTCTGGGATTGTCTGATTGACTGTCGACGTGAACGTCTGACCAAACAATGAAGAAACGCAAAACAGCCCTACAAGAAGGGAAGCCAATCGATTCATACCTTTGAAATTTCTCAGATCCAATACTACCTACCTGCCAAACCGGCACCGAAATATGAAGCTATTAAGAATTTATTAATATTCCATTTATCAGCACCAAATCCCCTCAAAAAGCAGCGGTCTCCCGATCTAGCTCGAAAAAAAGAAGCTTTTTCGTTCAAGAATTACTTGATTAGCTTACTTTTTGGCCTGCCAACTTCTGATAGAATTTTAGTCGAAGCATAAAAAAAATCGCGCACAACGTCCATGAATCCTCCTCAATTTACTCCGCTGCCCACCATTCTTTTTCTGGTCATCACACTGTTTGTCTTCGTGGTAATTGTCCAAGGCTTGGTGGTCGGATTGCGCGGCATTAGACATCCGAATTATACGAGCATTCTTTATCTGGCGATTTTGGGGATGTTTTCTTGGCTGGGAGGACTGTTTCTCTTGAGTACGAATGGCTTCTTTGCCAATTTCACCTCCATGCCACCGCGTGTAACGGTGACGATTATCGTTCCATTCGCAGTGATTTTGTTTTTGACCTTCAAGCGTTCGTTCGGGGAGTTTTTGGATGTTTTGCATCCGATATTTCTCATTTACCTTCAGGCGTTTCGGATCTTGGTCGAAGTGGTGCTTTGGCTGCATTTCCGGGATGGCAATTGTCCCGAACAGATGACCTTTGAAGGATGGAATTTTGACATCATCGCCGGCATCACGGCGCCGATTGTTGGCTGGCTGGCATTCGGAGGAGGGCGCGAAAACAAGAAGTTGGCCATCGTCTGGAACTTGATCGGCATGGGGCTCCTGCTCAACATTGTAATTACAGCCATGCTTTCCGTCCCACAGATTGGCGTCTTCACCCCACCCAACTACATGGTCGCCTATTGGCCGATGGTTTGGTTGCCCGGGTTTGTGGCCCCGTTTGCGATGATGCTGCATTTGTTTTCGCTAAGGCAGTTGTTTCGGATGAAGTGACCGATGGTTCCAAAGCATCAATCGGCAAATTCGGGCAAAGCCAAATAAAATAATCGCAGCCCTTGGCGCCCAAGACCGCCTACAATTCCCCGCAGAATCGTAATTTTGCAGCACATTTCTTAAGAATGGAAGATAAGATCAATGCCGTCCATGCCGAGCTTGCCGCCTACGCGGGCACGGACGCAGAGGAATTCAAGCGGCTTTTCACGGGCAAAAAAGGATCGATCAGTCAGCTGTTTGAGGACTTCAAGGACCTCCCCGGCCCCGAAAAAGGCAAATTCGGGAAGTTGCTGAACGAGCTCAAGAATGCTGCAACGGTGCGCTTCACCGAATTGCAGTCCGAGGCACCCGCCAAACGCAGCAGCAGTGCGCCCGCCGACCTGACCTTGCCGGGCGACCCGCATTTTGTCGGTTCAAGGCATCCATTGTCGATCGTACAAAACCGCATTGTCTCCATTTTTGAGAAAATCGGCTTCGTCATCGCCGATGGCCCTGAAATCGAAGACGATTGGCACAACTTCACGGCCCTCAACATGCCCGAGGACCATCCGGCACGCGACATGCAAGACACGTTCTTCCTGAGCGACGACATGCTCCTGCGCACGCATACGAGCAACGTGCAGATTCGCGTGATGAAGGATCAAAAGCCGCCCATTCGCATCCTCGCGCCAGGCAAGGTCTACCGCAATGAAACCGTTTCGGCCCGTGCCCACGCATTCTTCCATCAGGTCGAAGGGCTTTACGTGGACAAGGACGTCTCCTTTCCCGACATGGTGCAAGTGCTGGATTACTTTGCCAAGCAGATGTTTGGTTCCGAGACCAAGGTGAAGTTGCGCCCAAGCTTCTTCCCGTTCACAGAGATCAGCGCTGAGATGGATGTGAGTTGCATGATCTGTGGCGGCAAAGGCTGCAATGTCTGCAAACACAGCGGCTGGGTCGAAATCCTGGGTTGCGGCATGGTCGATCCGGCGGTTTTGGAAAACTGCGGCATCGACCCCAATGTGTACAGCGGCTACGCCTTCGGGATGGGCATTGAGCGCATCGCGATGTTGAGCTACGGCATCAACGACTTGCGTTTGTTCTCACAAAATGACCTTCGCTTCCTTCAGCAGTTTCAGGTTTTGAATCCTTATTGAGATGAAAACGATCAAAGACATCCATCATGTAGCGGTCATCGGTGCAGGCGTCATGGGACGCGGCATTGCGCTGGCGGCAGCATTGGTTGGTTACAAATCAACGGTGTATGATATTCATCCTCAAATGCTTGAGGATGCCAAAGCCTACTTTGAAAAGTTCCTGAATGACTCGGTAAGCCGTGGCAAGATGGACGATGCAGGCCGTCAAAAAGTGCTTGACAACCTGGTCATCACCAGCCATTTGGGCGACCTTAAAGCCGACATCATCATCGAGGCCATTCTGGAAAATCTGGACCTGAAGCAAAAGGTTCTCCGCGAAATCGAGGCGATCAACACGGAGGATGCGATCATCGCGAGCAATACGAGCACCATTCCGATTACCCGCATTGCAGCAGGATTGAAGGTTCCAGGTCGCCTGATCGGCATGCACTTTTTCAATCCGGCGCCGATCATGAAGCTCGTCGAGGTGATCTCGGGTGCAGCAACAGAGGCTTGGGTGAGCGATGTGACCTTTGCCTTGGCAAAGAAAATGGGCAAGACTCCGGTGCACGCACAGGACGAACCCGGCTTCATTGTGAACCGTGTCGCGCGACACTATTATCTGGAAAGCCTCAAACTGTTGGAGGAAAACGGTACGGATCACGAAACGATCGACCGCCTGATGGAAAATGTCGGTTTCAAGATGGGCCCCTTCAAGCTGATGGACTTGATCGGTGTGGAAACGAACCATGAAGTGACCAAGTCACTCTACGAAGCATTTTTCCATGACGAGAAATTCAGGCCGAGCAGAGTCCAGCAAAAAAAGGTCGATGCAGGCCATTTTGGCCGCAAAACCGGACGCGGATTCTACAACTACTAAATTTCTTCAAAATTTGGTGTACCTTTTGCTAGGCTTTTGCATTTGGATCTTAATCCCAACCCAAGAATTATGAAAGTGAAACATACGCTGCTTGCCCTTTTGCCGATCATGGTATTGCTCATGACAGGTTGTCCCGTCGGATTGGACTATTCACTGGGAAAACCGGGCTCTGAGGAAATCAACAAGGCGTTGATTGGCACATGGGTCAATGCATCCGAAGAGGCGGAAGTGAAAAAGGTGAAACTCGCCAAAGGCAAAGACAACAGCTACGAGGTCACGGTCTTGGAACGCGGGGAAATGTATTCGCTGGAAACAAACGATCTCCAAGGCTGGGTCACAAGTGTCGGGGAAAAGAGTTTTCTCTACCTGAAACCCGACGGAGAGGAAAAGTACTACCATTACTGCTACTGGATGGACGGCGAAAATCTGATCACCTGCGATGTTTCCCTTCTCGATGGCGGCGTTGATGCAGTCACTTCGACGGAAACCTTGCGCCAACAAGTCGCCAAGTCCATGAGCATGTCTGACTGGGGCTCTGAAACACAGGAGTGGGGCAAGGAATAAGCCTGTTCCTGGCTATCCTTTCGCTGCCAATCCGAAATTCAAATTACATTTTACCGCATACGACTTCGAGCAATTGATCGGGTTGCAGGTACTGCGCTGCAAGCCGCTGGATATCTGCGGGTGTTAAGGCCATGATGATATCGTGCTTCCGGTCAATTTCTTCGAATGAGAAGTCATTGATCAGTGCATTTTGGATCAGACCGAGCAGTTGGGAAGGCGTTTCGCGACCCGTCGCGGACTTTCCGAGCATGTAGTTGCGCACCAAGTCCAATTCAGACAGCGGCAACCCTTTGTCGATCAACAACAGCATTTCTTTTCGAATCTCTTCGAGGGTCGAATGGATATATTGATTGCCGACATCGGTTTGTACGACAAATAGTCCGTCGTACTTCATCGTCAGCCAAGCTGAACCAACACCGTAGGTATAGCCTTTTTCTTCGCGGATGTTTTTCATCAGGCGCGATCCGAAGTAGCCACCGTATACCGTGTTCACGACCTGCATCGGATAATGGTCAGGATGGCTGCGCGGAAACGCGCGATGCCCTACACGTATGGTCGCCTGCATGGAATCAGGCTTTTCAAAATAATGAAGGCCGGTTGCCGCAGTTGGCATATCCCATCGGCCATGTGAGCCCGAGAGCGAAATTTTTTGATCGGGTGAATCCAACTTCTGACGGCCAATCGTTGCCTCCAACAATGCCAGCAATTGTGCTTCATTAAATCTGCCGGTAGCAATCACGCTTGCATTGGCGACATGGAAATGGGAGGCATGAAATTCCTTCAACTGCTCCAGGGTAATGGCGCGAATGTCGTCCTTTCCAGAATGCGCACCATAAGGATGTTGCGTTCCGAACAGCAGCCGATTGTACTCCTTGCGGGCGATATAGGCGGTTTTTTGCTCCTCGACATCCATGTGTTGCAAGGTCCGATCGCGCATTTTTTCCAATTCGTCGGCGGGAAATGCAGGCTCCTGAATCATCTCGGCCCACAGCGGCACGGTGGATTGCAAATGCTTGGCAAGCGAAGTCAGGCCGACGGTGGCCGATTCGTAGCCCGATTCGACGTGAATAAATGCCCCAAACCGGTCCAAGACCCTGGCAAATTCAAGGCTGTTGTGGCTACGGGTCCCTTCTTGCATCATTTTTGCCGTGAACCCAGACACGGACGGCGCTGCTTCAAAGCTTTTGCCAGCAGGAAACAAGGCGTTCAACTCAACGATTTCCTGCGTACCAAACTGCAGCAGGTAGACGGGAATGCCATTGGCGAGATGGGCGACACGCACTTTTGGAAAAAGGATCTTTTCAAGGGGCGCTGCAGCGGGCGTAAGCGTACGATCAAGCATTGGATTTGCCATTGGAGGGTAGATAATAGAGGGTGGAACAATTGTCTGGACGAAGGTACTTTTTTGTGGCAGCAATGAGGTCCTCGCGGGTGAGGCTCAGGTAATTGGCCAGGGAAGTATTGGCCAACTCAATGTCACCCAGTGCGTCACACATGGCGAGGTTCATGGCCTTGCTGAGCAAGGTCACACGGTCCATGACATACTGGCTTTCGATGCTGTTTTTAATCCGTTGCACTTCGTCTTCCTGCACGGTGAGCATGCCATCCAGCACTTCCTGCAGTGCCGCTTCGTATTCCTCCACGGTTTTCCCCTTGGCAATGGTGCCGTCGATGCTCAATGCCCCGGGATCATAGGCTCCCCAACTGAAGGCCCTCACCGAACTCGCCACCTGTTTGTCTTTGACCATGTGTTGGTAAAGATGGGCAGCCTTGCCACTGCTGAGAATGTCAGAAACCATGTCAATTGCAAAATAGGCAGGGTCGTCCTTGGCGGGGATATGGTACATTTTATAGACGGAAGCGAAAGGAACATCGCGGTAAACGGTTTGCTGCCTTGCTTCGCGCTGCTCCGGCTCGACGGGCAAAGGCTGATGCAGCAATTCCCTGCGGGGAATTTCCCCGAACCATTTTTCCGTGAGGGCTTTGACCTGCTCGACGGTCACATTGCCGGCGACCACCATGGTGGCATTGTTGGGGGCGTAGTAACCGTAGAAGAATGCCTTCACATCCTCGAGTGTCGCGCTTTCGATATGGGAAATTTCCTTTCCGATCGTCGGCCAACGGTAAGGATGCGTGGTATAATGCAGCCCACGCAAGATGAGGTGCGCGTCGCCGTAGGGTTTGTTGAGGTAACGCTGCTTAAATTCCTCGATGACCACACTCTTTTGGACATCGAGGCTTTTCTGGGAAAAGTCCAATTCGAGCATGCGGTCACTTTCCAACCAAAACCCCGTTTCCAATTGGTTGGAGGGCACCGTCAGGTAATAGTTGGTAATGTCATTGGTGGTGAAGGCGTTGTTTTCGCCGCCTACCATCTGCAAGGGATTGTCGTAACTGGGGATGTTTTTGCTGCCGCCGAACATGAGGTGCTCAAACAAGTGTGCGAAACCCGTTTTGTCGGGGGTTTCGTTCCTGGCACCAACACGGTACAGAATATTGACGACTGCCGTCGCAATGGAAGGGTCTTCGTGAACGATCACTTTCAGGCCATTGTCAAGGCTGAAAGTGTGATAGGGTATTGCAGACATTGGAAACAAATAGGGTGTCAAACGCGACGCACCGGAACTATTGTCCGAGGCGGTGCAAAAATAGCGAGGCCCGCCCAATAAGAGAAGCGTGAACTAAAAGGATGCGAGGCCCAATCGGGGCCTCGCGGGGACTAAAGTTTAGTAAGTGGGTTGGACTGGTCGTCGGAATTGGAAAAGAGAATGCCCATTTCCCTCCGCCGTAATTTTTCCATGAAGGGTCTTAGTGAAATGTCCCACTCAGTGTTACAACCCCATGCTCTCTATCATACACAAACAAATATAAAAACCAGCACACACCCATGCAAGAAATAAGCCCTGTTTTGCAAAATAAAAATGCGGGACCAACGAAAATTTGATGATTTCGGCGAAAAAGGTGGACCCAAATTGAAAAAGAGCCTAGATGTGTGTCGAATCGGGCGTAAAATTCGAAAAGACGGGGAGTCCTGCGATGCGAATTTGTTGTAAGATAATTGGCCACTCTCGCACACAAATCATTCACCCGACTAGACTTGCAAAAAATGCCAACGGTAACCCCTCGTTGGAGTGCAACAATTGTCAAGTGAAAATTTAGGTGATCGGTTTAGATCAAGTTAAGGCGATTCATCAGGCTGTCACGGTAAGTGCCGCCCACCGGAATAATTTTCTTGCCAACCGATACAGTTTTGTCTTCGATGGCATCGATTTGATCAATTCTTACAATATAGGAGCGATGAACGCGCACAAATTGGTCCGCCGGCAGCTTGGATTCGATGGACTTCATTGTAGAGTGACAAACATATTTTTTTTCTTTGGTGACAAGTGCGACATAGTCAGCAAGTGCCTCCACCCACATTAGTTGCCGGATATCGACTTTCACTAGTGCCGTATCTGACTTTACAAACACGTAATCGCCCTTAAACTGAACAGCTTGGTCTTGATTAAATTTGTCTTCGACCTTTTTCACGGCTTTGAGAAAGCGCGCATAGGTCAGTGGTTTCAGTAAAAAGTCTTCGACATCAAACTGAAAACCATCCACGGCATACTCCGCCTTGCTCGAAACCAAGATCACGGCAGGTTTTGTCTCCAGCGCGCCAAGAAGCTCGAGCCCGGTCATCCCTGGCATCTCCACATCCAAAAAAAGGATGTCCACCGCGTTTTCACGAAGAAAGTTCACTGCTTCTACAGCACTGGAAAAGGACCTTGTATGGACAAGGGATTCGGTTTGGGCAATGAGTCCTTCAAGCAATCTTACCGAAAGCGAGTCATCGTCGACGATCACACAGTTCATAGCCATTCAGTCCTTCGTTTAGAGCATGCTAAATATATCAATCTTCCTGCAATTGTACACTGTCCAATGGAAATTCGATACGGAGGTCATTCCAGAAAAACTTCTTGCCATGCTCCACGATCATTTCGCCACCACCCTCAAACTCTTTGGCAATTCGCTGGAAAAGTTTGGGATTCTGTGCCCCAAATCGAATTGGATCAATCTTTTTCTTGCGCAGAAATTCCTGAAAGTCCATAGTGGTTAATCATCTTTTTATCCTTGTCCCTTGGGGCTTCCCATTCAGCGGCTATTGAATCTTGCATCGCAAAACATTTCCCGCAGGCATTCCCTTCACGAAGTTTTCATTCACTTCATGCAGCACCTCAGCAATTTGTTCTGGAGTAAAATTGCTCGTGCATGCACCAAGCACGATGTTGCCTTCTTTTTGCAATTCTGCCAAGGTCCATCCCTCAAATGCTCCACGCGTGATTTCCAAGGCATACAATGGCACAAGCCCGGTGGAAAAATCGGGCAGATGTGCATCCATTTGAATTGCCAAATCCAAGGTGAGCAATTCGCCTGCAAGTTGGTTGTCTACCTTTCCAGCCTTAACGGCGAGGTCTGTGGTAGTCAGTGGTTGCGGCTTTCCATTCATCGGGAGGCTAGCAAGCAGGTCCCCGGCTGTCGCAAATTGAATCTGATGGTTGCAACCAATCGTAAGCCCATTCGGATACCTCACTTCGAAAGCGGCACGCAGTTGATCGCCCAAACTTGCATCGCTCGACCACTGTGTTTGCGGGACGGTGCGTGGTAAAAGTGCAGGATCATCTAGCCGGCACGTGCTTGCGCGGTGATCACATCGCCGCATGCAATACTCGACACCGGAAGAAATTTGTTGGCCTGTGCCGGAAAGCAATTCGCCGACCAAAATGCCGGCAGGCGACTGTACGGAAAACTGAAGGGCAACAAACGCACATTCCTCCAGTTCATCCAACGGAATCCGCGCTGCCCAGGATCCCCCATTTGGAAATTCATTTGCCTGAATTGGAAACTCTTCGTAGATACTCTCTCCGGTAGCTCTTCTTGGAGCTTGATGGTAGTCTCCGACAAATGCAGACAAGGACTTCAGCTTCATCCCCGATGCAGGATTCAAGGTAATCCACAGAAAAGCCGAATCATTTTGCAGCTCCAGCACGCCAATCGACCGATCGTTCGCTCCGTTTACATTGAGAAGTTCGGCATCACCACAGAAGCGGGTAACCAAGCTATCTTCCGAAGGCTTTGCTTCATTGGCGTCTGAGCGCTCCAAGGAGCCGCAACCACCTAGGGTCAACAGACCAACCAATGTACAAACGAAAAAAACCAGGGGGTGGCGTTTCATCTTGCTGAATTGCAAGCGTGATATTACAAAAATCTTGTCGAATGCCTTTCAAAGAAATTTGATCCCGCACACGAGAGGCCTATTTGCAAGTACCCGGCATGAATGCGTCCATCCAAGCCATGCGCGTCACCAACCAGTACTTGATCCTACGCACCTCTCCTTCATAATCGGGTTCATAAGGTTTGGCATTGGGCCACACGTATTCTCCCAAAATTTGCCAAACCTGAAAGTTTTCCTGTTGCGAATCATTGATGCTTGCCGCAGCCGAATCAATCACCGCAAACAACCTTTCCTGGCTCAAAATGCCCTTTCGCAATTCGAGCCACCTGCATTTCATTTGATTCTGAAACGCAGGATCCCTTGCCAAAAAATCCCACCAAAATGGTGTTTTGTCTGAAGTTGTGCCATACTCTTCCCAGTGCCAACCGCTGGGTGAATAGCCATAGTGGTGTTCAAAGTTGCCAAAACCCAGGTCATAGTCCCAAATTGGGCCAGCATGCAGTTTTCCTCCTTTGCTGTTCCTGTCCTTATAATAGTATGAACTCAACCAGAAGGCATCGACATTCTTGGCCAATTCGGCGACGATCATCACATCAATAAAACTTGGCACATCAATAAAGTGGGGATAGCCACCCTTTTCATCGGTCAGCCCCTTGTTACAAGCGAGCTCAAAACTATCGACGTAGGCGTGAATGTAGGCGCGCTGAGGATCCGTAATGTCGTCGGATTCGGGGTAATGAAAAAGCCAATATTGGAGCTCATCCGAGCGCATGGGGTAAAATTGGGATTCCCATCCATCGTTATTCGCTCCTTGCTTCCAATCCGTCTTGATGATATAGCCCCCCGTCAAACTATCTCCAGCATTGTCGTCTTTGTCGAGCTTGGCAATGTCAACACGCTTGTTGCCACGCTTGATCTTTTCACCCAACAAGTAGATGCCGCGGTATTCGCCATCCATCACAAGATCTACAAAACGGACTCTTGGCGAATAATGGCCCATTTTCCCGAAAATATCGTAGGCAAGAAAGTTTCGGAGCAGCGACTTGTCTGAAAAATTGGCGGTGAGCACGAATTCGGACTCCTTGGGCAGGTCAAGCAGCTTTGCACTCTTTGGCTTTTCTCCAAGAGAATCACGCGTTTCAATGGCAAATGACATTTTGGAATGTCGCTGCGAACTTCTTCCACGATACTCCATCCCTGCAAATCCATCGAATCCATTCCATGGATCTTGGGGATGATTCAAGTTGCCAGTACCGTTATCGATGATTCCGATTCGAACTTTTGACTTAGGCTCATCTCGGACGACCTCGCCTTGGCTTTTGATGACCACGATTGGCAAACTGCTCTCTGCCAAGAAATAAGGCTTTGCAGGATTCTTTCCAAAAACCAATTTCCAATTGAGCACTTTGCCCGTCTCTTCCTCCGGTTCGATATCCAAAATGGCCAATTTCCAAGTTCCGTTAGGGTTTTGTCCATTGTTGAGGCCTCCGAATGCAATTTCTGGGCGATAGGTTCCTGTGAAAGGGGCCTCACCCTCATTGATACTGACTTCAGCATCTTGGCTAAAACAGCAGTCGGTGAAATTGTTGCCGCCGTCGCCGTTGCGGCGATTCAATTCTGCAACAGCGCCATCGGGTGCGATCAGGTAAATGCTCACATCAGCATCCCACGTGTGTTGGATGTTGACACAAATCTTCTCCAAACCAAACTTTTGGTCGAGCGCAGTCGGCAGGCCGGCAATTTTTAACGGAAAAATATTGAGCGTTCCGTCGTCCTTGAGCTGACCCCCGACACCTGTGAAGGTCTGGGACCTACCATGAAAAAAGGTGCAGGCGGTGATCAACACCAACAAAAAAGGATTGAGACTTCTGATCTTCATCATCCGAAATTAATTCTTCTTGAAATCGCTGGCAAACGACACGGGGGTTGGTTTACCAAAATCAACGCTGGGCTTCACAATCAGGGTTCTGTACGGGGGAATCAGCATAAAGCATGTCGACAGAAAAAACACGGGCCGCATACAATGATGCGGCCCGTGGTAATTTCAGTCTCTGAATTCAGAAAGAATTAGAGGCAAGGGTTGCTGTTGCAAGCACCGATCATGTCACCTGGGTGACCACCGCCTTGATTGCCTTGGCAACCGCCACCGTGGTTTGAACCATGGCCGTGTGCATTGGAGCCACTTCCATGGCCACCGCTACCGCTGCCTTGGCCGCTACCATGGCCGCTGCCGCTACCACCGCTGCCGCTGCCGCTGTGGCCGTTGTTGCAGTTGCCACCTTGGTGGTGACCATTACAGTTGTTGGTGTGACCGCCGCAGCCATGGCCATTGCCACCACCGCTACCGGAGCCAGAGCCGCCGTTGCCAGAACCAGAGCCGCCCCAGCCGTGGCCGGATCCGTTACCAGAACCAGAACCGCTACCAGAACCATTTCCTGAACCGGAACCACCGTTGCCGCCGCCACCGCTATTGCCGCCGCCACCATTGTTGGTTGGGCAAACGCCGGTCACGTGCTGAGCAAGTTGGCTATAAGGTACGCAAACCGTGGTTGCACCGCCAGGGTTTCCTGGGGGAACGTGGCATACTTTTACGCCTGGGATAGTGGTGGTATTGCCGCCGCCGCCGTTGCCGCCGCCGCCATTTCCACAATTCCCGCCATTGCCGGAGCCGGAGCCGCTGCCGCCGTGACCAGAACCTGAACCTGAACCGCTGCCGCCGTTACCATTGTTGTTGGTGTTACAACCACGATAGGCGTGGTGGTTTCCATTACAACCTTGTGCATGCTGCAAACCAGTGTTGCATGTGTTTCCATTGTGCTGACCGGTGCAATTGTTGCGGTGACCGCTATTGGTTTGGCACGTTTGGTTGGTGCTGTGTGTACCACGGCATCCGCGAGTGTGGCCACCATTGCAAGAACGATTGTTGGCATGACTGCCCGAACAACCACGACCGTGGCCACGGTTGTTACAATTGTTATTGTTGCCGCTATGCTGTGCGTTGCAGCCATGCTGGTGATTGCCACCATTGCAGTTGCTGTTGTTGTTGTGGTTGTGGTTGCACCCTGGATGATGGCTACCGGAACCGCCGCTACCATTCCCGGAACCGGAACCACCATTGCCTGATCCAGAACCGCCGCTGCCGCCATTTCCACCACCATTGCCACCGCCGCCATTGCCACCACCACCTTGGGTGATTGTGCAGGAAACGTCAATTACGTTCACAGTGAAAATCACCACGTGCGTTGGAACGCCATCGACACTGATGACGACTGTGTAATCAGTGGTAACCGTTGGGCTCACCGTAAGATCTTGTGTGGTTGCACCGTTGCTCCAAGCGTAAGTGATCACGCCGGTTTCGGAGGTTGTTGGGTGCAATACAGTTGAGTTCAAGGTATTGCCAGTGCAGGTAAGGCCAGTGTAGACCACTTCACAGATGCGTGTCGTGTCCATCGGTGGTTCCTCTGGGCCATCCAAACAACGCAATGGGCAAAGGCTCTGCAACCATGGTGATGGCGAATTTGCTGGGTGGCCAGTAACGTTCCAATTGCGGTTACGACCCCAAAGGGTTGTTTGCGAACCAGCAACTACTGCACCGAAAAGATTCAATTTGATCGCACCTACACGCAATGCTACTGCATAGCATGGGTCAGGAAGCACCGTGGTGGCGATCCTCAACTGCCAGCGGTTGGCAGCAGGTGCAACGATGTTAGCGCTCCAGTCGTTTGTGACGAGTGGAATGCCGTTCTGATCAAACTGGAATGCAGATGCAATGCTGAACTCCCAGTTGTTTTGGTCACAGAACCATCCTGGAGCCATGGTGAAGTTACAGTCGATGTAACCGGTATCGTTCAGGTAGCCTTCCAACATGTTCAAATAACCCCAACGCATTGCTGATTCCGTTGTGTTACAAGGACGAGGACCAGCAGGTCCGTAGCATTTGTCGATGAACTCCGATCCATTGTCCTCGCGAACAAGAAACATCGTATCGGCTGTCTGACAGATGGTATCCAAGACGGGGTGCGGATCACCAACTGCACCTGCAAGGCTTGGATTCCCGTTGCCATTCTCTGTTGGAGCGACATTGTCTGGATTACAAGCGAAGAGCAACATGCCCATCGCAAGTATTAACATTGTTGACTTTCTGATGAATTTCATACCTCTACCTCTTTAGTAGTTAATTGATAATTGTTGACTGAAAAGCGTACCCCAGAACCTCTAGCAGGAGCCGCAATTCAAAGATTGCAGGAAAAAAATTCAGATGCAAGAAATTTGATCTTTTTGTCGAAAAACAATTCTCACCAACGAAGCATAAGGTCCAAAAGGCGGTTTTTGAGATCCAGAATTGGTGCCAAGCCCAAAAACCGCATGTAAGGTTTTTCAGATTGTGCAAATAATGTATGTACGATTTAAAATATTTCAGATGCTATGTTGTTTCACGCCACGCCACGTATCCTCTCGTGGAGTTTGTTAAAACAGCCCAAATTCGAGGATAAACAGACCCGCCTAAAAGAACAGTGGAATCGATATCAGGAAAAATGTCACATTATCTCGTTCCAAAACGTGTACGAATTGAGTGATTTTTTCCACGCTAAAACCGTGACGCGCACCGATTAGTAATATGCAGAAGCGGTGGCTTGGCGATTTGAAAAGCCTTAAAATTCAATGCCCCTCTCATTTGAAACCAAAGAACCAAAATCGTTTGCTAGAACAATGTCAATGCAAAAGCAGAAAACATCGAAGCCCAGGACTGCTGCCTTCATCACCGAAAAATTTTACCAATTCCAGAGGAACGGGGTTTCACATTTTCATGAATAAAGAAGGCAACCCAATCAGTACAATGGCAAACGCACACAAGATTCAGGAGACAATCGGCTAAAACGCTAACACAAAAAAAAGGGGGAGGGCATTGCTGCCCTCCCCCCTTTTTTTGCTGCCTCCTTTCCCTATTAGAGGCAAGGATTGGAACCGCAGCGGCCGATTTCACAGCCTGAGTCGTGACCTTGGTTAGGGTTACTGCCCGGGGCACGGAACCGTTCAATATGCGCTGGCAAAGCACTCCAATCAATACAGATGTCCTGAACATTGCTTGGGTTTCCTGGAGGAACGTGGCATACCCAAACTTTGTGTATACCATTATTGCCATTACCGTTTCCACAAGCTGCGTCCACGTAATTGACCGTGATCAAGTTGATCAAAACAGGCGCACCATTGCTGCTGATCGTCACCGAATAGTCGGTAGTCGCAGTTGGGCAAACACTAATAGAAGATGTCGTTGCGCCGGTGGACCACTCATAGGAAAGCGTTCCGCTCAAACCAGTGGTATTGGCGGCGATATTGGTACAAGCCAGTTGCGAAATGCCCGAATAGAAAGCAACGCAGGAGCTATCAACCGGAATCGGTGCCTGTTCGCGGCAACGCAATGGGCAGAAGCGCTGCAACCATGGGGAGATCGACTGCGCAGGGTTGCCCTGGACATTCCAGTTGCGGTTTTTGCCCCAAAGCACCGTGTAGGATCCTGGGACGACTGCTCCAAAGAGATTCAACTTGTTGGCGCCAACACGCAAGGCAACGTCATAACAAGGGTCTGGAAGGATCGTCGTGCTAATGCGCAACTGCCAGCGATTTTGATTGGGAATCACGTTGCTGGAAGCCCAGTCAGATGTCACAAGTGGAATACCATTCTGGTCAAATTGGAAATTGGAGGCAATGCTGAACTCCCAGTCGTTGCGGTTGCAAAACCAACCTGGCGCCATCGTGAAGTTGCAATCGATGTAATTGGAGTCACCATAGTAGCCTTCCAACATCTCCAAGTATCCCCAAGGACGAATTTCAGATGGGAAACAGGCACGTGGTCCAGCAGGGCCATAGCATTTATTGATCACTGGCGAACCGTCATCTTCACGGACCAAGAACATCGTATCTGCTTTTTGACAAACGGTATCCAAAACCGGGTGTGGGTCGCTGGCGGAGCCTGCCAAGTTTGGCTCGCCATTGCGGCCCTCCGAAGGGCCGATGTTATCAGGGCTACAGGCAAAAAGCATCATAGCCATTGCGAGTAACAGTACTGTTGATCGTTGAAAGAATTTCATACAATACCTATTTTGAATTTTAAAACTGTTGACTGATCAGGACCCATACGTACATCGCAGCGATCCCTAATTCAAATATTGCATGTGTAAGAACAAGATGCAAGATTTGTGGTGCTTTTGTCGCAAAAAATATTTTTTACCCTCCAAATATCCCTCCAGAAGGCGAAATGCAGGGTCCCTCCAAAAACGGCAAGAAAAATATTTGGAAAAAGCCACCTTAGAGAAGGTACAAACTTTAAAACTGAACATGGATTCATACGCTGCATATTCTCAAACTCAGATCAATCCATCTACGGACGTTGACTGTGTTTTGGATCACCGAAACCTCTGGTATCTGGCGCAAATCATCAACGCCATGGCCGCCTTTCTTAGGAAGATAAGCAAGGGCATGAAGGATCACTGATCAACGGCAAACTTGGTCCGGCTCACAAGCGAAAAATGGCCCCAATTTGGCAATGTGACCCATCATAACCCAAAGGGATCAACTTATCCCAATAGGAGCGCGGCAGTTGGCACCCCGCAAAGTCCACTGAAATCACCAACCGGAATTAGCATGAAAGAAAATGCACTCTTTGTAAAAATTTTGAGCGCCTTCCGACATTTTAAGAACACCAAGCGGCTCCATCAGAGCGGCAACAAGGGGAAACGGAATGCCGTCAAGTCAAAAATGCCCGACCTGCTTGGCGTCAATACATCAAAATGCAAACATCCCAAACATTTTTCAATGCTTGGGATGTCCAAAAATCCTTTATGCGTCAAAAACTCAGGCACTACAAACCATGCACTCATCTGGATTCTCCAATGAGCAGCTGATTTCGGCAAAGGCAGTGTCGCGGTCCTTTTCTTTTTTATCACGCATCATCTCTGCATCGACGGTAAACTTGATGGCGTCAGCGGCCGACTTCGTGCGGAGATAGTACATCCCCGTTTTGAGCCCCTTCTCCCAGGCATAGAAGTGCATGGACGTGAGCTTGCCAAAGTTGGCGTCTTGCATGAAGACGTTCATGCTTTGGCTTTGGCAAATGAATGCACCACGGTCGGCGGCCATATCCACAATCGACTTTTGCTTGATTTCCCAAGCAGTCTTGTAAAGCTCCCGGATATGGGCAGGGATCTCCTCAAAGCCTTGGATCGAACCATTGGCTGCGAGCAGCCTGTTTTTCATATTGTCGTTCCAGAGCCCAAGTGCAATCAGGTCTTTGAGCAAGTGCTTGTTGACCACGATGAATTCTCCGCTCAGCACACGGCGACTGTAGATGTTGCTGGTATAAGGCTCAAAGCACTCGTTGTTGCCCAAGATTTGCGATGTGCTCGCAGTCGGCATCGGTGCAACAAGAAGGCTGTTGCGGATACCAAACTTCTGCATCTTCGCTTTGAGTGTGTACCAATCCCAGCGCAGGCTTGGCTCCACGCCCCACATGTCAAATTGCAGGATGCCCTTGCTTGCCGGCGAACCCTCGTAGGTTTCGTAGGCGCCGTCACGTTCGGCAAGCTCCATGGATGCTTCCATGGCTCCGAAATAAATCGTTTCAAAAATTTCGCGGTTCAAGACCCGCGCTTCTTCGCTGTCAAAAGGCATGCGCATCAGGATGAAAGCATCCGCCAAGCCTTGAACACCGATACCGATTGGCCTGTGGCGCATGTTGCTTTTCTTGGCCTCAGGAACCGGATAGAAGTTGACATCGATCACCTTGTTCAGGTTGCGTGTGATCACCTTGGTGATCTCATACAGGCGCTGATGGTCAAATTTGCCGCCGCTGACGAACTGATTGAGTGCGATCGAGGCGAGGTTACAAACGGCAACTTCATCGGGGGCAGTGTATTCCACCACTTCCGTGCAAAGATTGCTGCTACGAATCGTGCCCAGATTTTGCTGATTGCTCTTTCCGTTGCAGGCATCCTTGTACAACATATAAGGAGTGCCGGTTTCGATTTGGCTCTCCATGATTTTGAACCAAAGTTCTTGAGCCTTCACGACGCGGCGTGCGCGGCCTTCAGCTTCGTAGCGATGGTACAACTTCTCAAAATCAGCACCCCAGCAATCATAAAGACCCGGCGCTTCATTGGGGCAGAATAGCGACCAATCTCCACCGTCTTTCACGCGCTGCATGAAAAGGTCAGGAATCCAGAGGGCAAAGAAAAGGTCACGGGCGCGGTTTTCTTCCTTGCCGTGGTTTTTCTTCAGGTCGAGGAAGTCAAACACGTCAGCATGCCAAGGCTCCAGGTACATGGCGAATGCGCCTTTGCGCTTGCCACCGCCTTGGTCCACATAACGGGCAGTATCGTTGAACACGCGCAGCATCGGTACGATACCATTGCTTGTTCCATTGGTGCCTTTGATATAGGAACCCGTCGCACGAATGTTGTGAAGGCTCAGGCCGATTCCGCCAGCGCTTTGGGAAATCTCGGCGCATTGCTTCAACGTTCCG
This sequence comes from Bacteroidota bacterium, assembly GCA_016718825.1. Lineage (NCBI taxonomy): Bacteria > Pseudomonadati > Bacteroidota > Bacteroidota bacterium. The sequence goes on from JADKCL010000011.1 coordinate 83,221, forward strand.
AAGATGCCTGCGATGCTGTCATCTTGCATGGTCAGCAAGAAGCAGCTCGAAAGCTGTGGCTTTGGAGTTCCTGCATTGAAAAGTGTTGGTGTGGCATGCACAAACCATTTTTCACTCATCAAGTTGTAGGTCTCGATGGCAGCTTCCAGATCGCGGCCATGGATACCGACCGAAACACGCATGAGCATGTGTTGCGGCCGCTCGACCACTTCGCCTTCCATTTTCAGGAGATAGCTGCGCTCGAGTGTCTTGAACCCGAAATAGTCAAAATTGTAGTCGCGGTCATAGATGATGGTGCTGTCGAGCAAGTCGGCATTTTCCATCACGATGTTGTAGGTTTCCTCGCCGATCAAGCCCGCAGCTTCACCGGTTTTGGGATCCACATAGTTGTAAAGCTTCTCGATGGTCTCCGAAAAGGATTTTCCAGTCTCTTTGTGGAGGTTGGAAATCGCGATGCGGGCAGCCAAAATGGCGTAGTCCGGATGCTTGGTGGTCATGGAAGCCGCTGTTTCGGCGGCGAGGTTGTCGATCTCGGTGGTTTCGACATTGTCATAGACGCCGTCAATGACCTTTTTGGTCACTTCGACCGGATCTACATAATTGGCATCCAAGCCATAAACCAGCTTTTTGATGCGGGCAGTGATCTTGTCAAACTTCACTGCCTCCCTTTTTCCGTTTCTTTTCGTTACAAACATGGTGGTCGAGGATTAATACGAGGGACTAAAACAAATATGGGGGTGATTGGGAATACTTAGAAATCTTCGTTGAGGCTGAATACCTGATCCTCCTTCTTGCTCATGACACCGGCCTTCTGATACTCGGCGACACGCTTCTCAAAGAAATTGGTTTTGCCTTGGAGGGAAATCAGGTCCATCCAGTCAAAAGGATTGGGGGTTCCGTAGGCTTTTGAATAACCAAGGGTAACCAACAGGCGGTCGGCTACAAACTCAATGTACTGTCCCATCAGGACAGCGTTCATGCCAATCAGCGAAACAGGCAAGGCCTCCATCACAAACTCCTTCTCAATCCCGACTGCTTCCATGATGATCTCACGGATGCGCCACTCTTCCATTTTTGTTTCCAGCATGCTGTAAAGCAAACAGGCAAAATCACAATGCAGCCCTTCGTCGCGGCTGATCAACTCATTGCTGAAGGTCAGGCCTGGCATCAAACCACGCTTCTTCAGCCAGAAGATGGAGCAGAAGCTACCGCTGAAGAAAATCCCCTCAACAGCTGCAAATGCCACAAGCCTTTCAGCAAACGTTGCATCACTACCGATCCAACGCATCGCCCACTCGGCCTTTTTCTTTACACAAGGCACGTTGTCCAAGGCATGGAACAAATGGTCCTTTTCCTTGTCGTCCTTGATATAAGTATCGATGAGGAGACTATAGGTCTCGCTATGGATATTTTCAATTGCGATTTGAAATCCGTAGAAGCAACGGGCCTCTGGAACCTGTACCTCGGAAAGAAAACGCTCGGCAAGATTTTCGTTCACGATGCCGTCACTTGCAGCAAAAAAAGCGAGCACGTGTTTCACAAAGTGGCGCTCGTTGTCATCGAGTTTCGCCCAGTCGGCATGGTCGGCAGAAAGGTCGATTTCTTCGGCAGTCCAGAAACTTGCCTCGGCTTGTTTGTACATGCGCCAAATCTCATCGTGTTTGATGGGGAACAGCACAAAACGGTCGCGATTTTCTTTGAGTAAGGGCTCCATTGGTCTTCGGGCGATAAATAAAACTTTACAAACGGGTACAGCAAACAATAATTCCAAATACAGCCGACAATCCTCCCTAGGCATCTGCGACGCGGGGCAGCGTGCAGGTCCAAAATGTGGTGTCCACAGACAATACCAAGTAAGAATTGTTGCGACTGGACTACAAGTTTAAGCAGCCACAGACTAAAACGCCGCTGGACTTTTCAACAGAAAATCATGCATAAAATTTAAGCGTCTAAAAAACAGGAGATTGGGCTGTTGATACGAATTTAACGACATGTTCACCACAAGTTTTCCTTGCATATCTCCAATCGTAGGCAGTTGTGAAATTTGGCCGAATTGGGTTTTGCACATTAGGAATATTCAGCTTTAAGCCGAGGCCAAGCCTTTCTTGATCAATGTATTGACACACTTTCCTTGGTGATCAGGTGAGTGTGATCGGATTCGGAGAAAAGCACAAAATAAAGATGAGGATAGCCGCCCAACCCATAATTTTCTGCCGTGTTGTCAAGGGGGTATTGTCAGGCGCAACAGGGTGGTCCAGACCGATCAAACGCACCGCCATTCCGGCATACAAAAGCCAAATTACATTGGGCAAAACGGGGCCAAAACCGAGTGCAAGTACAAATTGTAAACCTGATAAAAGTATGGTTGCCATGACCAGCCATTGCCACTTTTTTCCGGCAAAAATTCTACCTAAAACATAGTACAAAAAAGCAAAATATAGAAGTGTTAGTGCGATTTGACTGAGGACATCGTACCAAATCAGCCCGGAAAACAGCAATTGCACATCCTGTAAAGTAAACATTCCCACGCCTCCGACGAGGAGCAGGCAGAGCACAGCTACACGGCTGATGATTCCAGCAATGCGCCCTCCAAAAAGCCCGTAAGTGACGTGACCGCCGTCAAGCTGACCGATTGGGAGGAGGTTCAAGGCGGTAAAAAAGAGGGTGAGAAATCCGACAAAGAGGTACGGATAATGCGCGATTTCGAAGCTGGGCGGCATATTGACATCGGAAGCGAAGAGCCTGTGCAGCAACTCGTAAAGCAGGCTTCCGCCAAAACGCAGAACACCCGGCGCGTTTGCCATCTCTGCCTCCGTCGGAACTCCGCCAAAAACTTGCTGGTAGTCCGGGTGTATTCCCAAGACCGTCGGCTCCATCGGGGGCAAATGCGTAAATCCATAAATCAGCAGGCCTACTGCTACCACAAAACCTGCCAATGGCCCCGCAACACCGATGTCAAAATACTTTCTGCGGCTCGACGGCACCTCTTTGATCCGGATGACGGCCCCGAAGCTTCCGATGTTGACGGGCATCATCGGGATGTAAATCGGAATATAATAAGGTAGGGTGCAGCGCACTTTGTGGTACACCGCGGTGAGGTAGTGGCCGAATTCGTGAACGGTGAGGAAAAGCAAAAACGAGAAAGAAAAGGGCGCCCCTTGCCAGATTCCGTCCTTCAGCCTGCCCCATAGGCCCGGCAAAGCCTCCAAGAACGACAAGTTGAACGGCCAAATGATCGATTTCGCACTGATCAATTCGGCCCCTGCCACCATCGTCGTGAACACGGTCACAAGAAAAAGAAGAATATGTATGTGATACCGCTGCTTCATCATATTGCCGGATTTAACGTCGGCTGCAAACGAATGTTTAAGGAATTATGCGTTTTCAACACTATCAACATAGATACGGGATTGACGGGGATAGACTTTCATTAATTTTGCAGGCTAGGTAAAAAAAATGGATTCTCCGGTAAATATCACGACTCCGACTGGAAAGGTATTGGAAGCACAATCGCCGATGATCAAAAAGTTTTGGGAAAGGCTCATGCCTGCTCAAAACGCCGAATTGCCCTGTTTGCACGAATGGCAGGCTGGCAAGTATCAGCCAACCTCCTTTAAGGATGTGCATGCACAAGCGCATTGCGCTGCAGGTTATCTCATGCGCAGAGGCTTGCGCAAGGGCGACCACGTGGGCGTTATTGCCCACCCGGGCATGCGCTACCACGTCTTGCAGATTGCTTTGCAGTTCCTTGGGGCGATCAATGTGACCATTCCACACAATTTTTCCACCGAAGAAATTGACCAACTCGCGCACCGCTACCATTTCCGGTTGTTGTTTGTCGACAGCGCGGCGCAGTTTTTGGCCTACGGCGAATTCAAGGAAATGAAGGAGCAACTTCTGGGCGTCGTGATCGGCGAAGACGATGTCGATGCGTTGGATCCGGAAAAGATCGTAACCTATGATCGCGTAGTTACTTTGGGCAAGGCTGCGTGGCGCGAGGAAGCCAATGAACTCAAAGCGATGAAGGGGGCGATGTTGCCGCAACACCTCTGTGCCATTCTGCTGGAGCCTGAAGGAAAGGCCACACAGGTCAAAATGGAACAATGGATGGCCGCTGTGGACCAGGCGGAAAAAGCGCTCCTCAACGCACAAGCAAAAAATCTCCTCACGAGCATCGCGCCCGACCGCCTACTTTGGCGTGCATTCGGATTTGCAGCAATTTTTAACCGTGTGGCTTGGTGGATTCGCCCGGCGCAAGACCTTCGCGGGGCTGGATATACGTTGATCAAACCAGAAATGGCTCTGCTGGATCCTACTGGACTGCGCATGCTCTACGATCTGCTTCCGGAATTGATCGACGTTCCTGAAAAAGGGCGCAAAGCGATCACCTTGGCCATGGAGGTCGTGCGCAAACGCGACGACGCCAAAGCCGCCGGCAAAAAAGATCCGATCATGAACAGGCTGAAATACAGCACATCCAACCGCAAACTCTACAAGCGCATCCGCAACAAACTCGGCGGTAAAATCTGCGAATTGGTTCTTGACAAGGGCGTGGTCGATGCCGATGCAAGACTCCTTTTTGAAGAAGCAAGCATCAAAATATCCCAACCGGGGTAAGTGAAAAGTGAAAAGTGAAAGGCGGCGGTCAGGCTTGGCGTCTAGCAGCGGCATTGAACGGCTCCTATCATTTGTGAAAAGTGAAAAGCCCCAGCAGGAACTGTGAAAATTTGCGTTAAGCTTCTAGCACTCTGACTTATGCGAAGGCAAGCCCCAAAGGAACTTTTCGTTTTTCAATTTTCACTCAATCAGGCATGAGGAAGGGGTAGCGGTAATCCGTCGGCGGCACAAAGGTTTCCTTGATCGTGCGTGGGGAAACCCAGCGCAAGAGATTTAGGTAGGAACCGGCCTTGTCATTCGTCCCGGAAGCGCGAGCGCCCCCGAACGGCTGCTGACCAACGACGGCGCCCGTTGGCTTGTCATTGATGTAGAAGTTGCCCGCCGAATTTTCCAGCAAGCGGCTCGCCTTTTCGACGACATAGCGGTCACGGGCAAAAATTGCACCGGTCAAGGCATAGGGGCCCGTTTTGTCTAGAATGCCAAGAATGTCTTCCCAGCGCTCATCATCATATTCATACACCGTGATCACCGGCCCAAAGATCTCCTCACACATCGTGAGGAACATCGGATTGCTGGTTTTGATGACCGTCGGCTCGATAAAGTAGCCTTTGGACTTGTCATAATTGCCGCCGACGATGATTTCGGCCTCGGGACTTGCTTTTGCACGGTCGATGTAGCTGGCAATTTTGTTGAATGACCTTTCGTCGATGACCGCATTCACAAAATTGGTGAAGTCGCGGGGATCACCGATTTTGAAGCTATTGACCTCGCTGATCACTTGCGACATTACATCCACATATATCGATCTTGGAATGTAGGCACGCGAGGCTGCCGAGCATTTCTGCCCCTGAAATTCGAATGCACCACGGCTGATGGCGACGGCAACCGCCTTTGGATCCGCACTGTTGTGCGCAAAGATGAAGTCCTTGCCACCCGTTTCACCGACAACTCTTGGGTAAGACTTGTACTTGGTGATGTTGTTCCCGATCTCCCGCCAAATATGTTGAAACACGCCCGTCGAACCGGTGAAGTGCAAGCCTGCAAATTCGGGATGCTGGAAGATGATGTCGCCCGCCATCGGGCCATCGACGTAAATCAAGTTGATGACGCCATCGGGCAAACCCGCTTCGCGGTAAATTTCCATGATGACCTGCGCCGAATAGATCTGCGTTTCGGCAGGTTTCCAGACGACCGTATTCCCCATCATCGCGGGAGCGCCACACAGGTTGGCGGCGATGGATGTAAAGTTGAATGGCGTCAAGGCAAAAACGAATCCCTCGAGGGGGCGGTATTCCAGACGGTTCCAAACCCCTGGCAACGACTCCGGCTGATCTTTGTAGATCTGCGTCATGTAGGCGACGTTGAAGCGCCAGAAGTCGGCGAGTTCGCAAACTGCATCAATTTCTGCTTGGAAGGCATTTTTGCTTTGACCGAGCATGGTTGCCGCATTCATCTTGGCACGGTACGGACCGGTGAGCAAGTCGGCGGCCTTCAGGAAAATGGCTGCGCGCTGCTCCCAGGGCATGGCGGCCCACTTGCTACGGGCGGCAAGTGCTGCATTGATCGCAGCGTGGACATGCGATGCATCGCCCCAAGCGTGGTGCCCGAGCAAATGTGAGTGGTTGTGCGGCGGATGCATGGCGCGCTTGTCGGAGGTGAAGACAACCTCGCTGCCGATGTACATCGGGATGCTTACCTGCTGGGCAGCAAGCTCATCGATCTTTGCCTGAAGGGCTTTGCGTTCGGCACTGCCGGGCGCATAGCTCAGCACAGGCTCATTTTTGGGAACGGGAACGTGAAAAATTGCGTTGGCCATAGGGAATTCTTTTCCTTGAAATTGGCCACAAAGTTACGCAGGATTTTAGGATTCAAGGTTTCAGGAATCCTGTCGGAAAGCAACAAAGGTCACAGAATTTCAATCCGGTCTCTCAATCCTTGAATTCAGCCAAAAACCGCACGAATTTCCGCTTGGCGACCGGCACCAAGGAGGCTTCCTCTGGAAAACGCAGCTTCGAATTCACCGAAAAAGTAGCAGGATTGGGCAGGTCACGCTGCTGCCGGATGAGTTCCCACTTGATCGATTCGTAAGTCGTTCCAATGCTGAGCGTAAAGTCTGCGACAAACTGCGAATGAATGCCGCGGTAGCGCTCATTGGCGCTTTCAAACATTGTAATTTGGTAGGAATAGGCCTTTACCTGATGGGCATTGCCCCCTCTGAGCAACAAATAGCCTGCGTCGCGGTACAGCGGAAGCAAACCCACCGTTTCGATTTCAATGTTTTCTTCGATCAATTCGTAGAGTTGTTTGCCTTCTTCAACGGTCGCTTTTACCTGTGGCAAGGAGAATTCGACAATTTCTTCGATTTCACGGAGGGCCTCGTCATCAGCCAACAACGAAGCGTACAATACCTGGAATTTCTCCCAATCTACTGCGCGCATCTGTTTGGGAATTGCGCCTTCGAATTGCAGTTTGCTCTGCTGAAAAGCGTGAAGGTTCTGGTAATGGCTGATCAAATCCGAAAACACCGGATACAACAGGCTTTGATCGAAGGCCTGTTTCACACTTTGGAGATAGGCAAGCAGCACATATTTTTTGTATTCAAAGTCCTGCAAGCCTTCCACGAACCAATCCGAATGGAGCGTTTTCATCGTTCACTTGATTTTCAACAGTAGAATCTACGCAAATCCCATCCAAAAGGAGGCTGATGTCCCGGTCCGCCCCAACCTGCGGGACGAAAGACAACAAGTGAAATTGTGCCTGATTTTCAAGGAAGATCCATGACCAAGATCACCCTCCGTTCCAACGAATGATTGGTTGATTGCTGTGAAATTTCGGAGATTCGGGCATGGATAAGAGAATCACCGCCATCTTCCTCATTTGCTTCGCCGTCCTTGCCTTTCAACGCGTTGTCGCCCAAACCACCTCCGATTCCCTGCTTTGCACCTATTTCTATATGGAATCCGGAGACATTTTTGTCGGCGAAGTCTTGTCAGAATCCAAAGAAGAATGGCGAATCAAGGAGCAGTTGCTCGGGGAAATGTCCTTGGACCCACGTGAGATCAAGGAAAAGAAAGACCTTTTCAAAGGAAGCAAGGTCAGCTTTTCACTGAATGACAATACCCGCTATACCGGCGTGCTGAATGGCTTGGAAAGCGATGCCTACATTGTCTGGATCGCACCCAATGGCGAAATCCGCATTCCAAAGTCCAAAGTGGCTTCGTTGGAAATTCTTCCGGAAGATTCTGATGTGCCACAAAATGCCAATGCGACACGCTATCTGTTTGCCCCATCGGCGATTCCACTGGAAAAGGGATCCGGTTACTATCAAAACGCCTATATTCTTCTCAATTCGGCAAATTATGGCATCACCGACCACATTTCGATCGGCGGCGGGGTGGGCATTCCCTTGTTTTTCTTTGTGAATCCCAAAGTTGGTTTCAAGGTCGCAGACCGGTTTTACCTATCCGGCGGCGCTATTGCTGCAACCACTTTCATCGGCGACAACATTACGGTTGCCATTCCATTTGCGGCGGCGACCTATGGGACCCATGAAACCAATGTCACGCTTGCAGCAGGCTACGGACTCTTTTGGTTCAGTGGGGATTTTGAACATTCCAAATACCCGATTGCAACGGCAAATGGCATGTTTCGCCTTTCGAAACGCTTGCACTTGATTACCGAGAACTGGGTGATCCCGATTCAGCGGGAGCGCGTCACGTTTGATCCTTTCGGGCAACCGACCGTGGTGAATCGACTCGAAACTTATGTCGCTTCAGGTTTGGGGCTGCGCATTCAAGTGGGCAAAAGTGCTACGTTTGACGTTGCGCCCGTTTACGTGAACGTAGGCGAAGCCCTGATTTTGCCCTATTTGGACTTTGTCTACAAGTTTTGAGCCTCCCGCTGTTGTCCAAATCCACACGCCTTTAATCACAAATTCCAATCCCGACCGGAAGTCGACATTGGAATTTGGTATTACATTCAGCGAATGCCTTAGATTCCCAACAGCAGACGCGCTGGATCCTCGAGGAATTCCTTGACTTTGTACAAAAAGGTCACCGCTTCCTTGCCATCGACCAAACGGTGGTCATAGGAAAGTGCAAGGTACATGATCGGGCGGATCACAATCTGACCGTTCACAACCACGGGGCGGTCTACGATGTTGTGCATTCCCAAAATCGCGCTTTGCGGCGGATTGAGGATCGGGGTGGAAAGCATCGAACCAAACACGCCACCGTTGGTGATCGTGAAGGTGCCACCGGTCATGTCGTCGATCGTGATCTTGCCTTCGCGGGCCTTCACGGCGAAGGCACCGATCGCCTTCTCCACTTCGAGGATGCTCATTTTCTGGGCATCGCGAATGTTGGGAACAACCAAGCCACGGTCTGTGCTCACAGCCACACCGATGTCGATGTAGTTGAAGCTCACCATATCATCGCCGTCAATTTGGCTGTTGATATTGGGCACAAACTTCATTGCCTCGCAACATGCGCGCACGAAGAATCCCATGAAGCCAAGGCCTACACCGTGAACTTCCTTGAATTTGTCTTTGTATTGTGCGCGCAAATCCTTGATCGCCTGCATATCCACCTCGTTGAAGGTGGTGAGCATGGCAGTGTCATTTTTGGCACCCACAAGACGCTCTGCGATCTTGCGACGCAAGACCGTCATTTTCTTGTGCTCGCTTGCACGGTCACCGGAAAGTGCGACAGGCTCCACAGCGGCTGTTTTGGTCTCCTGCTTTTCTGCAGCCGGCTTGACGGACGATGCACCATTGCCTCCGCCCTTGACGGCTTCGACCACATCAGCCTTGGTCACGCGGCCATCACGGCCCGTACCGACAACGGATTCCTTCGACAGGCCTTGATCCTTGATCATCTTTTCGGCGGACACCGAAGCCACGCCTTTGGCGTAGGTTGCTTCCTTGCCAGCCTCAACTTTGGCAACCGTTTCCACTTTGGTGGTTTCTGCCACGGGTTGTGCTGCAGGTGTTGCCGCGGCCGATGTATCGATCTTGGCGATCACTTCGCCGACGCGTACAACATCTCCCTCTTTGCGGAGGATTTCGATGCGGCCCTCACCTTCTGCATTCACAGTCAGTGTTGCCTTGTCTGAATTGATCTCGACCAATTCGGCATCCATCTCGACGATGTCGCCCGTTTTCACCAACCATGCACCCAATTCGACCTCAGTGATCGATTCTCCGGGAACAGGTACTTTCACTTCCAGAATCATGCGAATTATGCTTTGGAGAGTTCCTTTTTAGCTTTCTCTTTGCCCTTTGGGCCGCTTGTGGGCGCGAAGGCGCGCTCCATGATGCTCTTGTGCTCCAACAGGTGCACTTTTTTGTATCCCGTTGCCGGGCTTGCACTTTCTGGCCGTGAAATCACTTCCAACGGCAAGAAGCGCACTTTGCGCAGCAAAAATGACCAAGGTCCCATGTTCTCGGGTTCGTCCTGAACCCAATTCCACTGCTTGGCATTTTTGTATTTGGCTTTCAAGGCCTCCAATTGCTGTGTCGGAAGCGGATAAATCTGCTCCAAACGCACCACGGCAATGTCGGTACGGCCTTCTTCTTTTTGACGCTTGACCAAGTCGTAGTAGAGCTTGCCCGAAACGAGCAAGACGCGTTCCACGCTGGCTGCCTTGACGTTTTGATCATCAATGAGCTCTTCGAAGCGACCCATCGCCAATTCGGCCATGGTGCTTGTCGCCTCGGGAAGACGCAACAGGCCCTTGGGCGTGAAAACAATCAACGGCACGCGGAATGGGCGGTGCAATTGGCGACGCAGCAAGTGGAAAATCTGAGCCGGGGTTGTCGGCTGCACAATCTGCCAGTTGTTGCTGCTACACATTTCCAGGTAACGCTCCATCCTTGCGGAGGAGTGCTCGGGACCTTGACCTTCGTAGCCGTGGGGCAACAACATCGTGAGGCCGCTCAAGCGCATCCACTTTTGTTCGGAGCAGGAGATGAACTGATCGATCATGATCTGCGCACCGTTTCCAAAGTCCCCGAATTGTGCTTCCCAGAGGGTAAGCGTATTGGGTGAGGAGAGCGAATAACCGTATTCAAAGCCAAGGACCGCATATTCGCTCAAAAGCGAATTGTAGATGTCCATGGACTTGGTGGCACCAAGATTGTTGAGGGGTGTATATTCTTCCTCCGTCTGATCTATTTTCAGAACCGCGTGGCGGTGGGCGAAGGTGCCGCGTTCGACATCCTGACCCGACATGCGCACGCCGAATCCTTCCTGCATCAAAGTGGCATAGGCAAGCAATTCACCCATGGACCAATCGAGGCGATCGGATTTGACCTGTTCGCGACGGTTTTCAAAAATCTTGATGACCTTGTCAAAGAATGCCTTGTCTTTCGGAAGTTCAAGCATCTTCTCGGTCAAACTACGCAAAAGGTCCATCTTGAAACCCGTGTCCGGGCTTTTGGTCCAGTCTGCGGCTTCTTCCCTTCGAATGCCTTTCCAGACCGATTCTCCGAAGCTGTACTTGACGGCTTGGCCGTTTTGCTTCACTTCATTGAGCTGATTTTGCAAGGACGACCGGAAAGCCTTGTCCAACTGCTTGTCATAGCCAGCCTCGACAGCGCCTTGGGCGAGAAGGTGCTGGTAATAAATCTCGCGTGGATTGGCATGCGCCTCGATGGCCTTGTAAAGCGTGGGCTGCGTGAAACGTGGCTCATCCCCTTCATTGTGGCCGTGGCGACGGTAGCAAAGAAGGTCAATGAAAACGTCACGGTGAAATTCTTGACGGAACTCCATCGCCAATTTGCAGGCGAAAACCACTGCCTCCACGTCGTCACCATTCACATGGAAGACAGGGGAATTGGTGACTTTGGCGACATCGGTACAATAGGTGCTCGTGCGGGCGTCGTGGTAGTTGGTGGTAAAGCCAACCTGATTGTTGATCACCAAATGGATGGTGCCGCCTGCTTGGTAGCCTTCGAGTTCACTCATTTGAATCTGCTCGTAGACAACGCCTTGCGCAGCTATGGCTGCATCACCGTGAATCAGAATCGGGACGATTTTCTTGCGATCACCGGCATATTTCTGATCGAGCTTTGCGCGGGCCTTTCCTTGCGCCACCGGACCGACAGCCTCCAAGTGGGAGGGTTGGCACAGAGGCTCAGGTGCACTTGCGCACCCGTACGGGAGGTCACATCACAAGAATAGCCGTGGTGGTATTTCACATCCCCGGCAAAATCCTCGATTTCATTATAGTAGCCTTCAAATTCGGTAAAGATCTCCGAATGGGGCTTTCTAAGAATGTTGACCAGCACATTCAAGCGCCCGCGGTGGGCCATGCCCACCACATATTCTTGGACGCCGAGTTCCGAGCCCGATTCGATCACCTCATCCATGGCTGGGATGACCGTTTCGGCACCCTCAATGGAAAAGCGCTTTTCGCCGACGTATTTCTTGGCGAGGAAGTCTTCAAAGACCACCGCCTCGTTGAGCTTGGAGAGAATGCGTTTCTTTTGGTCGAGGGAGAAGGAGGGCGTGTTGCGCGGCTCCTCCATTTTTTTCCGCAACCAAAATTGGATTTCCGGCTCGCGAATGAACATGTACTGAGCACCGATGTGGTGGCAGTACGTTGTATCGAGCATTGCGACGATGTCGCGCAGCTTGGCGGGGCCAAGGCCCACATCCACACCTGCCTGAAACACGGTGTCCAAGTCGGCATCGCTCAGACCAAAGTTTTCCAAGGCCAATGTCGGCAGGTACTTGCGCCGATCACGCACCGGATTGCTCTTTGTGAAGAGGTGTCCCCGGGACCGGTAGTCATTGATGAGGTTCAGGACATAAATCTCCTTGACATCCCCGCTTGCCTGGCCTTGATCGCCAAACTGCATCCGGGCAAAATCAAAACCCTCAAAGAATTTGCGCCACCCGTATTCAACACTATCAGGGTCGCTGAGGTATTGTTGATAAACCTGATCGATGTAGCCGGGATCGGCGTTGCTCAAATAGGAATAATTAGATGCCATTTCTACTCATTCAAGATACAAAACCACCTGCTCAGGAAACCGCAAACACTGCCTTTTCGGTGACACGGGCTTCAAATTCGCCCCGGAATTTCTTCAAGGCAGAACGCACCGGCCATGCGGTTGCATCCGCCAAGGCGCAAACCGTGCGACCTTCCATCGTATCGCAGAGATTCAGCAACACCTCAATGTCGCGTGTAGTTGCCGTGCGGTCGACAAATTTCCGGAGGGTCTTGACAAACCAACCTGTGCCTTCACGGCAAGGGGTGCATTGTCCGCAAGATTCGTGGTCGTAAAACTTGGCGACACGGTAGGTAAACTTCACCATGTCAGTGTCTTCATCCAGCACACACATGCCGCCTGTTCCCAATACGGAACCGACGCTGCGTAGCGAATCGCTGTCCATGGTGAGCCCACTGTGGACCTCATCATAGGTCAGGAATGGGCAGGAAGAACCGCCCGGGACGACACATTTGATTTTTTTGCCGTTACGAACGCCACCGCCGACCTCGTAGATCATGTCGGTGAGCTTCATCCCGGTAGGATATTCGTAAACGCCTGGGCGATTTACGTGACCGGAAATGCCATAGAGCAATGGGCCTGGATGGGTTGGTGCACCCATCGCCGACCACCAAGCAGCACCATGCCGAATCACCAACGGCACATTGGCCAGTGTCTCGATGTTGTTGATGGTCGTGGGCTTGCCCCAAAGACCATATTGGGCAGGAAATGGTGGCTTCGACCTTGGATAAGGACGATTGCCCTCGAGCGACTCCATGAGTGAGGTTTCTTCCCCGCAGATGTAGGCACCGGCACCCGTATGGACATAAACGTCGCAGGAAAAATTGGTGCCGAAAAGGTTTTTGCCCGCAAAGCCTTTCATGTATGCTTCGTCCACCGCACGCTGCATCACATCGATCCAGTCCATGTATTCACCACGGATGTAGACATAGGCAGCCTCCATTTCCATCGCGTAGCAGGCGATCAAAGCCCCTTCGATGAATTGGTGCGGGTTGAATTCATAAATGCGGCGGTCCTTGATGGTGCCGGGCTCCGACTCATCGCCGTTGCAGGCGAGGTAGCGGGGCACACCCTCTTTTTTGGGAGGCATGAAGGACCATTTGAGACCGGCGTTGAAGCCTGCGCCACCACGTCCCCTGATATTTGCTGCTTTCACCTCGTCGATCACCTTGCGGGGATCCCATTCGTTGGAGGTGACAACTTTTCGCAGCATCTCATACCCACCGTGTTGCGTGTAAACGTCTATACGGTTGAGGTTAGGGATGTCCGGAAGTAATACTTTTTTGTAATCGCGCCAGTTTTCCATTGCCGATCGTCTTTTCAGATTGGAGGCTAAAGTTAGAAAACATTTTTCACATATAGCCAGAATACAGGCATCTTTTGGGATTTTACAGCATTGGGGGCGTGTTAAACATCCTGTCAAGGTGCTTGTTCGGGGGCTGTGGCAGCTTCTGATGCTGCAGCCGCAATTGTGTCCTCTTCCGTTGATGCTGCCTCGGTCGCACTTGCTTTGAAAAACCGTCTCTGAAAGATGATGATCGCGACGATCCCCACCGTGATGGCTGCATCGGCCACATTGAAGACAGGCAAGAGGTTCATTTCCAGACCCATCACCTCTCCATGCACGAGATTCACATAAAACATGTCTACCACCCGCCCATGCAACAAACCGCCCTCATAGTCATTGATTCCAGCAAACCATACTCCGTAAAACACCCGGTCGATGATGTTGCCAATGGCTCCTCCAAGGATAAAGGCTAAGAAATAGGGTAGGGAAGTGCGGGAATTTCGGACGGTTTGTAACAGGTAAATAATCACAATCACCGCAAAAATCGAAAAAAGCGTCAGGGCAAGTTTGGCCGTCTCGTCGTCGATGGAAACACCCACCTTCTGAAAGAGGTCACTGATTGTCAAACCAAAGGCTGCGCCTTTGTTTTCGATATAATTGATGCGGACAAAGTCTCCTGCGATCCTGATTTCTTCATAGGGGATCATCGTGAATTTCACCACAATTTTGACCACCTGATCGATCAGAACCACAAAAAAAGCCCACCAGAAAAACCTATAATCGAAAAAAAAGCGCTTGAGGGCCCCTTTTTCGCTAAAGACTTCTGATGGGTTTTGACGTAACTCGCTCAAGGCACAGCGTATTCTATGAGCAGCTTTTATTTGGGCTGAATGCGCTTTGCCTCGATTGACAGCTCTGTATGGGGCACAGCGCGCAAGCGCTCCTTGGAAATGAGCTTTCCCGTCTCTTTGCAGCGACCATAGGACCCGTTTTCGATACGGTCCAAGGCGCGCTGTAGGGAGCCGATGAACTTCATTTGCCGAGCCATGAACATTTCCGTCTGCTCCTTTTCAAGGGTGTCACTTCCGAAGTCGGTCATGTTATATCCGTCGGCGGTGGAGACATTGCTGTCACGAAGACTTTCCGCGAGTTCCTTGTACTCACGTTCGGCGGCATGCAATTTCTCGGTGATCAGCACGCGAAACTCCTCTAGCTCCGCTTTGCTGTAAAAATTCTTCTCTTTCTCTTCCATGATTACCGGGCGATTTTGATCCACCCTTGCACTCCATCGACTTCGACCGCAGTTCCCTCAACAAGTCCTGACTCGATTTTCAATGAATCCGCAAGGGTTTCATTACAAATATAATAGTTATTCTCAGTCAACGCCTCCCGCCACTCAGGAACATCTGAAAGCAAAACAGAAATGCGGTCTGTGACCTCCAATCCGCTGTCTTTCCGGATCCCTTGGATGCGGCTCACAATCTCACGTGCGAGACCTTCACGTTTCAACGCATCGCTCAGCGTAAGGTCGAGGGCCACGGTAACATTTTCGTTGGAGGCCACCCGCCATCCGGGCACGTCGGCTGTGCGAATTTCCACGTCGTCCCGCAACAATTCAAAAGGTGCTCCATCGACTTGGATCGTCAGCTTCCCGTTTTTGGTGAGCTCGGCAAATTCCTTGTTGCCAAATTTCTCGATGGCTTCTGCTGCGAACTTCATCTTCTGGCCCAAACGGGCTCCCAATGCCTTGAAATTGGCCTTGGCCTTTTTGACAATCACGGTGTTACCGTCTCCGTCGCGCACCAACTCGATGGCTTTGACATTGATTTCCGAGAGGATGATGTCCTGCACGGCGAGCACTTGTTGCGCCATGGCCTCATCGAGCACAGGGACGAGCACGCGGGCGAGCGGCTGACGCACCTTGACATTCACCTGCGGGTTTTTGCGGATGCTGTGAACCAACGAGGTGATTTCCCTGGCAAAATTCATGCGTTGCTCGAGGTCCAAGTCGATTTCTGCTGGATTGGAAACCGGGAATTGAGCCAAGTGTACAGATTCAAATGCTTCTAGACCCGTCGTTTTATTGAGGTCTCCGAATAATTTTTCGCTGTAGAAAGGAGCATAGGATGCCATCAACTTTGAAAGCGCAAGGAGGCATTCATACAACGTTTGGTAAGCGGCGACTTTTTCATCCGACATTTCGCCCTTCCAGAACACACGCCGACTCAACCGGATGTACCAATTGCTCAATTCGTCGAGGAAGGCCTCCATGGCCTTCACGCCACGATGAGGTTCATATTCGCCCAGGGCATTGTCCACCTCAGCGATCAAGGTATTGAGTTTGGACATCACCCAACGGTCCAATTCTCTGCGCTCAGAAACAGGAATGCGCGGCTGACTGAAGTCAAATTGATCGACGTTGGCGTATTGCGCAAAGAAGAAGTAGGTGTTGAAGAGCGTGCCAAAGTAGCTTTGTTGGCTCTCCTTCATGTGGGCCTCGTTGAACTTGAGGTTATCCCAAGGGGCAGCGTTGCCTACCATGTACCAACGCACGGTGTCGGCGCCAAATTCGGGCAGCACCTTGAACGGATCCACCACGTTGCCGAGGCGTTTGGACATTTTGACCCCGTTTTTGTCGAGGACCAAGCCGTTGGAAACGACATTTTTGTAGGCCACCTTGTCAAAAACCATCGTCGCAATCGCATGGAGGGTAAAAAACCATCCGCGGGTCTGATCGACACCCTCGGCGATGAAATCCGCCGGGAAATTTTGCTCAAACAGTGCCTTGTTCTCAAAAGGATAGTGCAATTGCGCTGCAGGCATGGAGCCTGAGTCAAACCAGACGTCGATGAGGTCGGGTTCACGGCGCATGGGTTTGCCGCTGTCGCTCACCAGCACTACATAATCTACATAAGGGCGGTGCAGGTCGTCGCGCAAGGAGAATTCGGTCGCTTGGTCTTGGGTCATGAAGCCCGCGGCCACGGCCTTTTGCATTTCGGCGACGAGTTCTTCGCGTGAACCGATGCATTTTTTCTCTGCGTAATCATCGGTGGCCCAGATCGGCAACGGAATTCCCCAGAACCGGGAACGGCTGAGGTTCCAGTCGACCAAGTTTTCGAGCCAATTGCCAAAGCGGCCCGTACCTGTGCTTTCGGGTTTCCAGTTGATGGTCTTGTTGAGCTCCACCATCCGGTCTTTGACAGCAGTGGTTTTGATGAACCAAGCGTCGAGCGGGTAGTAAAGAATCGGCTTGTCGGTGCGCCAGCAATGCGGGTATTCGTGCTCGTATTTTTCGACTTTGAAGGCTCTGTTTTCCTCCTTGAGCTGAATGGCGATGAGCACGTCGGTCGATTTGTAGTCTGCAGCGCTTTCATCGGCGCCGGTGTAGTTTTTCACGTACATGCCGGCGTAGGGTCCCATTTGGGGAACAAATCGGCCTTTCTTGTCCACGAGCGGGCCTTTAGAGCCATCGGGGTAAGTGATGAGCAGGGCAGGGACGCCATTTTGGGCGGCAACCCGGAAGTCATCTGCTCCAAAAGTTGGTGCGATATGGACGATGCCCGTACCATCTTCGGTCGTCACGAAATCGCCGACGATCACGCGGAAGGCATCGCCTTCCGGTTGCACATAAGGCATCAGTTGTTCGTAATGGATGCCCGCCAAGTCGGCGCCGGCATAGCCTCCGACAACTTCAACGTTGATCTTCTTGCCACCAACTTTGCCGGTGCCTCTGCCATCGACCAATGCGCCCTCCAACCCCAGCACCTTGCCCAGCAATGGTTCGGCAAGGATCACCGAGATCGGAGCATCGGTGTAGGGATTGCTGGTATTGACCTGCACATAATTGATGGTCTTGCCAACCGCCAAGGCAGTATTGCTCGGAAGCGTCCAAGGCGTCGTCGTCCAGGCGAGAAAAAACAGGTCGCCTGCTGCATTTTGGAACAAGGTCTCCGATTTTGCATCGCGCACGACTTTGAACTGTGCGACAATGGTCGTGTCTTTGACGGTTTGGTAGGTTCCGGGTTGGTTCAACTCGTGGGAGCTCAAACCCGTACCCGCAGCAGGCGAATAAGGCTGGATTGTATATCCTTTATAAAGGAAGCCTTTGTCAAACAATTGACGCAGGAGCCACCAGCAGCTTTCAATGTAGTTGCTCTCGTAGGTGACATACGGATGCTCCATGTCCACCCAATAGCCCATGTTTTCGGTGACTTCGTTCCACTCGTTGGTGAAGCGCATCACTGATTCTTTGCAGGCCTTGTTGTAGTCTTCGACGGAGATTTTGACGCCGATATCGTCCTTGGTGATGCCAAGTTCCTTCTCGACATTGAGTTCGATGGGCAAGCCATGGGTATCCCAACCTGCTTTGCGATGGACTTGGAAACCTTTAAGTGTTTTGTAGCGGCAGAAAATGTCCTTGATAGTGCGTCCCATCACGTGGTGGATTCCGGGGTGCCCGTTTGCGCTGGGTGGACCTTCATAGAAAACAAAAGCGGGGCCGCCTTCCCTTGTGGAAATGCTCTTGTTAAAGATGTCATTTTCCTTCCAAAACCGGAGGATGTCTTTGTCGAGCTCTGGCAAAGAGAGCTTTTGGTATTCGGGATAATGCTTGGCCATAAGGGTGCCTTTTGTTTCCATTGCGATTTTGCTTCGAATCCAGACTGGTTTGCGGCACAATTGCCAAACGGCAAAAAGCTGCGAATACCATCCAAAACCCGTTTTGAAAAAGAGTGGCAAAGTTAGAAAAAATCTATGAGGCTTGGTACGCCCAAATGCGGCGAAATGGTCACTTCGAATGATTTGCATTTGAATCCCAACTGCACCGTTTGATTCGATCACTGCAAAATCACACCTGCCCCAACCTTTTCAAATGGTGTCAAAAAGGAAAACGGATGCCAATTGACACCCGCTTACCACTACTATCCGCTGATTGATGTATTTCTATCTCAATGGAAAACGTCAAGTTTACCCTTGAACAATTTTCCGTTGATGGAGATTCTGTAAATATAAAGGCCGTTTGCAAAATCGGCAACCGAGACTTGCTCTTGGTACAAGTCTTGATGATCGACATCAAATTCCACTTGCTTGACGAGCATTCCGGAAATGTTGTAGATCTCAAGGCTTGTCGGACCTGCATTTGGGGCGTAGAACTTAACGGTTACCTGATCATTTGCCGGATTCGGGAAAATGCCATGCATCACAGCATCTTCAGGACCAGCCAATTCGATGCGTTGATGTTCCGTGAAGCTCGACAATCCATCGAGGTCCATCTGCTGGACACGGTAATACCAAGGTTCTCCGGTGTAGGGCGGGGTGTCAAATCGTTGGTAATGGGCACCCTGATTAGGATTGCCGGTTGAAGGCACAAATCCAAGGGATTCCCAAACAAAATGACTCCCGGCTCCAGAGCCTTCCAATTTTCCGCGCTGTACGTAAAATCCGCGGTTATTGACCTCCTGAATCGTACTCCAGTCGATTTGTACACGTTGGGGTCCCACCAAGGCGGCACGAAAATCTGACCAAACCACGGGAAACGGTGCGCCCAATCGCGTGATTTGATAGCTGCAATCATCATTTGCATAGCCGTCAAGCATCAAACGGTAGGTGTTTCCGACGACAAGCCCTGTCGCCTGTATCACGCCGCTTGATTGCAGAAGCGGGTTCCAACAATTGGATCTTGGGGTGAAGTTGATACAATCAACTGTCTCAAAAATCTGTGCCTGAATTCCATAGCCAAAATTGCAGTCAGGAACGTCGATCCTCAGTGTCATTCTTGAAGAATCCGCCACAAATGAAAACCAGCCATTGTTCTCGATCGATCCACAAAAATCATTGTCGAGGTCTACCGAAAAATCTGGCGTGTACAATTCATTGGTGAATCCGCAGACTGTGTCCGTTACCCCAAAGGAGACCAAGGTTGGGGAAACACAAAAATCACTTTCGTTTGGATTGCGAACACAAGCTGGCTCGCAGGGCTCGATTTTTATATTAAAAGGTGTGCAGGAGGGTGTGGGCAAATTGGAGACCATGATATAGTAGGTGCCGGGAGCCGTCAAGCTGATTGACCGCTTCTTGGGGTTACCACCCACAGAGGTTTGGGAGGCAATGCAGCTTGTTCCGATCAAATCCGGGCAGCCATTGTAGACAAAAAATCCTGTTCGAGGCTGTGTATTGCTCAATTCGACCGAAATGCATTCATTTCCTGCGGATACATATTTGAAGAGAAAGTCCTCACCATTCATGTAGGTGCTGTTGCACGCCATGGTGCTGTTGTAGGTGTTGCCGCGCCCGCAGGTCGTAAAGCCCACCTGATTGTAGGGCAAAGACGGAATCGTAAATGCCGTAGCGCAAGTTGCTCCCTGACCTACGCCTATACAAGGCACGATTGTGATGTCAAACGGAGAACAGTAAGGAGGTGTGTTTCCCTCCATGTCAAATACGATATAATAGGTGCCTGTAGAAGGCAGGGTGATGTTGTACAAATTGGGGTTTCCCGAGGAAGCCTCATGAAAGGCAACACAGGTACTGCCAACCACGTTGGGGCAACCTCTTATCAAAAACAGGCCGGTATAGATAAATGTGTTGGCCGTGTAAATGGAAATGCATTCGCCGGCAGTTCCGTTGTAGCGCATCACAAAATCTTCTCCATTCATGTACTGCGACCCGCAGGCATTTGCGCTGGTATATTCATTCCCGTAGTAGCACGAAGTCAAGCCTGACTGACTGTAAGGAAGGGAAGGGATAATCCACGGATTGCCACAACTGACGCCTGGTCCGCCGTAAGGGTTGAGCTCGGTGTGGTAAGCCAAGGTACCGCACGTGCTACCGCCTACACAATTGTATTGCGTGACAAGCACACGGTAGGTGCCCGTAATGGATGGTGTCCAGTACCATAGATGAGACTGCAAACCGCAATCGTCATCTGCGTAGCCCATTGCCGTAGGAACGCCGCTGTTGTCAAGTACAGTGATTTGGGTGTCCCAGCTTGCATAGCCACCACCCATACAAAAGGAAAACGTGTAAAATTCGCCGGCTGTGGCGGTAAAAGTATAATACTCTCCTCCCTTGATGCAAGGTATTGTTTGCCAGCCCAGTGTTGGAGCAATGGTGCCTGCAAATGTACCCCCTGTACACTGTGCATTCAGCGCATTCATCCACAATGTTATGAACCCAATCACCAGCAGACGCTGTGCAATTTTTTGTACACTTTTTTCCATTCCAACACCCTTTCCTTTTGGTTCCCGAAAACCAAGGCTTGCTGTTTAGAGATGTTGTCTGCCGAACCTTTTTTCCAACCTACTTAATAACTCTAATTTAAGGGCATGGTTTCCCACATCCAAATGTGGAATAGGCATTTATTCGGTTTTCCTTACATCAAGGAATGCGGTTTGAGAAATTAACAATTGCCGAAATCGTCAAGCCAAAATTGCCAATTTGGGCATCTAAATCCTTTCAGGTGACAAACCTGCTTCACCATGCAACTTGCCCTACTGGGCTATGATTCATGGGTTTATTCCCAATCTTCCTCAGTTGCTTGGAGTATTTCCCAGATCCGATCATTCAGTTGCTCCAATCCTACATTGGCGACGGAAGAAATCGTCACCATTTCCTGCTTGGGTAGCGATTTCTTGATTTTCTTCTCTAAAGCTTTCATCGCCTTTGAGTCCAGTAAATCGCACTTTGTAATCGCCAACAGCATTTTCTTGTCCAAAAGCTCTGGACTGTACGCCTCCATCTCATGGATCAAGGTCTTGTATTCCGCGATCGGGTCCGGGCTGTCGGCTGCTACCATGACCAACAAAATGGAATTTCGCTCGATATGCCGAAGAAAGGTAATACCCAAGCCCCTGCCCTCACTCGCACCCTCGATGATCCCCGGAATATCGGCCATCACATAGGACTTGAAGTCCCTGTATTTGACGATTCCGAGGTTGGGAACCAAGGTTGTAAACGGATAGTCGGCAATCTTGGGTTTAGCTGCGGATAGGACACTCAGTAACGTACTTTTGCCAGCATTGGGGAACCCTACCAAACCAACATCGGCCAAAACCTTGAGTTCGAGGATCGCGACCAATTCTTGGGCATAACCACCGGGGGTGGCATGTTCGGGGACTTGGTTGCTCGCTGTTCGGAAGTTCCAGTTGCCACGACCTCCAAATCCGCCGGCCAAAATCGTGAGCCGTTGGCCGTGCTCGGTGATTTCTCCCATGAATTCACCGGTTTCAGCATTCGTGACGGTCGTGCCGAGGGGCACTTTCAGCACTTCATCCTTGCCTTCGCGGCCAGTGCGCTTTCCACCTTCGCCATTCTTCCCGGCTTCGGCCTTGATGAACTTACGGTAGCGCAAGTCAAGCAAAGTCCAAAGCTGTTTGTCTCCTTCAAGGATGATATGTCCGCCGCGTCCGCCATCGCCACCGTCGGGACCGCCTCGTGGAACGTGCTTTTCACGACGCCAAGCCACGATCCCATCTCCCCCCTTACCACTGGTGAAATAAATCTGGACGTGATCGACAAATGGGCTGGGTGCTGACATATTAGAATCGCATTGGGAAAGGTCACCAAGGCCGATGGCCTAGGCGATCTCTCAGAAATTTTTTCAAACAATTAGTGGCTAGGCAGTTGCTAGCGCGTTGTCAATAATCGCGGTGAGACGACCGAACACTTCGTCCAATTCGCCCATGCCATCGACGACATGCAGTTTTCCTTGCGCTTTGTAAAGTTCGGCAACGGCAAGCGTCTTGGTATTGTATTCGACAACGCGTGCCTCTATCACTTCGGCTGTATCGTCCACACGTCCCTTTTCAATGGCGCGTTGCAACAGGCGGCGCACCAATTCATCTTTGGGCACATCCAAAAACAAGGTCAACGTAACGCTGCTTCCGACAAACTTGAGGTAGCCATCCAAGGTCAAAGCCTGCTCGTTGGTACGTGGGAAGCCGTCAAAGATGAATCCCGGAACCTTCCCTGCAAATTCGTCGATCCTGTTTTTGACGATCTCGTTGACGATTTCATCCGGGACAAGCAAACCTGCAGCCATGATTTCGGCCATGCGGTTGCCCAGATCGGAGCCCGAGGCTTTTTCCGCACGGAGCACATCTCCGGTGGAAAGGTGTTTGAGGCCGTATTTTTCAAGCAGTTTTTCTGCTTGTGTGCCTTTTCCGGATCCGGGAGGGCCAAACAAGACGATGTTGAGCATTTTATTCGATCCCATATCTAAAGTGAATAATGGGGAATGCAAAGTTAGGCATTCGAATGAGAAGTTGACAATCTAAAGTGCATGAGGGTTGTCATGGATCATCAGGGAAATATGCAAATGATCTCCGGTGCCGCCATGGCGCAACGTGCGATACCCCATCAGCCAAAAATAGGTCTCCAGCAATTTGTTTCGCCATTCGGGACGGCCATTCGTGCGCAGGTCCAAAGCATGTACATAGCCATCGCTCTGGGGGTAATGCAGGCTCTTTTTCTTCTGGAACAAGCCCATTTCGAGGTAATCGGCATGGGTGCGGGCCATGTCGGTCACAACCAGGTCGTGGTCAAAAATGATAAACGAGCTCACGCCCAGGCGCAGCAAGGGATGTGTCGTCGCATACTCTTCCTGCACATTTTGGGTTTTGGCATTTCCCGCAGCGAGGTAGAGAATGGCATACAGGCAAAATCCGGCGACGGCCACCAAAACGAGCTTCAGGTTGATGCTTTTGGCCTTTTGAACCGCCTTTTTCTTCTGAACCACATGCCCGACGATCCAAGTCAGGTAGAAATAGAGGGCCACCATCGAGGCGATGGCCGGAATGGCGATGCAGAGATAGGGATTCCATTGGGTCAATTCGTAGAGGGTGACCGATCCACGAAGCAGCAGGAAAAATGGCAGCACCAAGCCCGCCACGAATTTGAGTGGCCAGAGCAAAATCGCGACGACGACCGAGGAACCGCCCTTCTTTTTCTTGGCGGCCATGGATCAGGGTTTCAGGCTGTAGATCGCACGTAAGTTGCGGCCACGCTCGGCATAGTCCAGGCCGTAGCCGACCACAAATTCGTTGGGGATGCGGAAGCAATAGTATTCCGGAGGTGTCTCAAACATGTACATCTCATGTTTGAAGAGCAGGCTTGCGATTTTCACCGAGTTCGCGCCCTTGTGCATCAGGTCGCTTCTGAGCCAGTCCAAGGTGCGGCCCGTGTCGACAATGTCTTCGACGATCAGGACATCACGCCCCTCGGGGCTGTTGCTCAAATCGAGCAAAACGCGCATTTGACCGGAAGATTTAGTGCCACCGTGGTAAGATGACAACCGCACGAATTGAATTTCAGGATCCCAATTCAGGTGACGTACGAGATCGGCAGTAAAAATGAATGCCCCATTCAACACCGAGACAATCAGCGGATCCTTGCCTGCATAGTCCTTGTTGAGTTGCCGACCCATGTCGGCGATGCGTGATTGGATGTTTTCCTCGGAAAGGAACTCCTGAAATGTCTTGTCACCAACGCGAATCTCTTTCATTTCCAAAATTGCTTCCGCGAATATAGGGATTTGGAGATGTTTCACATGTAATTCTGCGATCCCGGTCGCTTCCCCGAAAAGTGCGGCCACCTGTGGGACAACTGTTCCATAATTGTTAACAATCTTAACATAGCGAATCAAAAAGTCTGCTTTAACTTTGCACTTTGAATCTGCCACCTAATCCGGGAGACACCAGTGTCTGACGCAATTAAGCACGAATGCGGGGTCGGTCTGATCCGCTTATTGAAGCCCCTCAAGTTTTATCAGGACAAGTATGGCTCGCCACTTTGGGGCCTCTTCAAGATGTACCTCCTGATGGAAAAACAGCATAACCGTGGTCAAGACGGGGCCGGACTCGCCGCCGTCAAAATCCACAGCCCTGCTGGAAAACCCTACCTCACCCGCAAACGCAACAATTCCTCCTCCTCTTGGCAATCGCTCATCAACGAAATCCAAGCCGAGCTCAAAGCGCTGGCTGTCAAGTATCCCGGAATTGAAAAGGATCCCGAATTGTTGCAACAGCATTTCAGCTTTGCGGGCGAACTCCTGCTCGGGCACTTGCGCTATGGCACCCACGGGGACAATACGATCGACGCCTGCCACCCAGTGGTGCGTAGCAACAACTGGCGCAGCCGCACGCTGACGCTGGCAGGAAACTTCAACCTCACCAATGTCGACGACCTGTTTCAGTACCTCGTCGATCTGGGGCAGCACCCACGGTACGTTTCCGACACGGAAACCGTCCTGGAGAGAATCGGGCATTTCCTCGATCAAGAAAACCAAAGCCTCTTTGACAAATTCAAGGAGCAAGGCAAATCCAATTTTGAAGCATCCGAGCTCATCGCGCAGGAATTGGACATTCGCAAGATCTTGCAGCGGGCAGCCAAACGCTGGGACGGTGGCTATACCATGGGCGGCATGATCGGTTGCGGAGACGGCTTTGTCGCCCGCGACCCCAACGGCATCCGGCCCTGCTACTACTTTGCCAATGATGAATTTGTCGTTGTCGCTTCGGAGCGCCCGGCGATCAGCACGGTCTTTGGGATCGACTATGACAAAATCAAGGAGCTTGATCCCGGCCATGTGATCGGCATCAAGGCTAGCGGCCAAGTCAGCATCAAGGCCTTCACCGAGCCTGGCGAAAAGAAAAGCTGCTCCTTTGAACGCATCTATTTCTCCCGTGGCAACGATCCCGACATTTACCGTGAGCGCCTTGCCTTAGGCGACCTCCTTGTTCCCAAGATTCTGGAAACCATTCACTACGACCTTCAAAACACGGTATTCGGGTATATCCCCAATACAGCTGAGATGGCGTTTTGGGGAATGATCAAGGGTGTCGAAACCTATATGATCAATGAAAAAATC
The DNA here is from genome assembly GCA_016718825.1 of Bacteroidota bacterium. Taxonomy (NCBI): domain Bacteria; kingdom Pseudomonadati; phylum Bacteroidota; species Bacteroidota bacterium. The sequence continues at coordinate 109,003 of JADKCL010000011.1, forward strand.
CGCAAAATCCGGGAGCTGAATGGCAAAGCCACCGACGAGCAGCTGGTGGAGGTCCTCAGTTCGAGGCCGCGGGTGGAGAAGGTGGTGCTCAAGGACATCAAGTTGCGCACCTTTATTACGGACGACAGTTCGCGGGATGACTTGGTGGCACATGTGTATGACATTACGCAGGGTACAATCAGACCTGGCGTGGACACATTTGTCTGCATCGACGACTCGATTGTACGCGGTACAACGCTGAAAAAGAGCATTCTCAGCATTCTCAGCCGCCTCAAACCCAAGAAAATCGTCATCGTTTCCTCTGCACCGCAAATCCGCTATCCGGATTGCTACGGCATCGACATGAGTCAGATTGGACGTTTTGTCGCTTTTGAGGCTGCGATCGCCCTGCTCAACGACCGGGGTATGCACGGGATCATTCACCAAGTGTACCGTGAATGCCTTGCGATGAAACAAAATGGCCTTCTGGAAACCCGTAACGCGGTGAAAGCCATCTACGATCAGTTTTCGGAGGATGAAATCTCGCGAAAAATCTCGGATTTGCTGAAGCCTGAAGACATCTCCTGTAAGGTCGAGATCGTCTTTCAGCCCTTGAGCAACTTGCCCAAAGCGATCCCCAACCATTTGGGAGATTGGTACTTCTCAGGCAATTATCCGACCCCGGGTGGCAATCGTGTCGTGAATCAGGCCTTCATCAACTACGTCGAAGGCAAGAGCGAACGCGCCTACTGAGGCGTAAGATCACTGACAAGATTCATTTCCTTTTGGCAGGCTATTTGCTCATCTTTATTCTATTGCTTTTTGTTTCATAGAATAAAGGAGGATCCCATGAAAAAGCTGTTGTTGAATGTTGTGGCGTTGTCGATGGTATTTTTCATCGGCAGTGGATTTACAGCCCGTTTAGGGGAAGAGGCGATTGTGAAAATCGATGGTCAGGTTGTTGAGCCGGATGGAGAATTGACCTTTGACCGAGACGATACGGTTTATTTGGAAGCGACAGGCATCAAGCCCAATTCCAAGATTCATATCAAGGTCAAAAAGCTCGGGATTGCTTGGATGAAGGATGAATATCCAGTAGACAAAACCGGCGAGGTCAAGGGCATCATGCACATCCCGGAAGAAAAACTCACGGTCAACTGCTTCATCGAATACCATGCTGCCGATGGCAGCTTCCATGAAGTTCAGTTCAAGTGCAAAACGCGCTAGACCCCGCCGGATGCTATTCGGATCAGGCTGATTGGAGCATTCTGAAGATCGAATCTTTCAGATGCACGCGGTGCCTGCGCAGTTCGTTGAGATGCTCATCTGCCACTGCCACTGCGCCGCTTTCGATGCTGTGAATCTCGTGGTCGAGTTCATGGTACTCATCAAAAATCTTGCGAAAGTGAGTGTTGCTGATCTTCAGATCGTGAACCTTTGCGGCCAATTCTGGGAATTCGTGAAGGATGTCGTGCTTTTGCATAATTGTTTTCAACATTTTGATAGCACAAACCTCGTCGGAAAATCCCCGGTCAAAAATGACTGATGTCATGTTTTTGGGAGAGGGTTATCAGGAAAACGGGGCACTGGTGAGTGGTGACATTCGAAGGGATCAAATGAGGACACGACAAGCTTACAATGTACTTTGCCCCTCGAATCATGCTGCAAATCACTAACTTGCACCAAAATCAGAACCCAAATGAAAACAAAAACACTCATCCTCTGGACACTTGCAGCGATCTCGCTTCTTTTCGCGGCATGCGAGGGAAAGAAATTCAAGACGATGGGTGATGAAGACATGGACGCTGTCCTCGCCAACGATCTTTGCGGGGCATTGGGTGGCGCAACACTGCAAATGCAAGCAAGTGGGCGGATATGCGCGGGCTGGGAACCCTACAATGCATGCGGAGCATCTGGGGATTCTTCCAATTTATCTGGCGGGCAATTGGCGGCTTACCTTTACATTGGTACTTGGTTTTGGACAAAGAACTGCATCTTCGGCGTCCCTTCAAATGTCCATTTTTCCATGGGAGGAACCAATGAATACCATGGCGATTCGAAGTTGGAGCAAAATTTTGGTTCGGCTTTTCAGAGGTGGGACGTAACCGACCTCGACACATCCACCACAACCTATACCCTGAACGGCACCGGGTTAGTCATTGCAGGGGGAACTTTGAATGTGAAATGGCGGGACAAATACTTTGCATACACCGACAGCCTGCGGTATATCGATGTCAAGATTCGCAAAACTGACCATGCGATCATCGGCGGCGGTGGGACAGCGCGCATTTTTGGAACGATCGGACGACTGTCCAGCAACGATTTCGACCGTAAGGCGACCTTTGTCTTCAATCCCGATGGCAGCTATACCGTGACTTTGGACAATGGCACGGCGTTTACACGCTCGCAGTTCTGAAACGAAGCTTACGGTTGCTGTCGGCCTTTGACAATTTAAGCACGAGAGTCTACCCACGATCACTTTCCAACAACATTGAAGAGGCACTCGCATTGGGGAAGTGCGCCGAAGGATCTTTTTTCGTAATCTTGCCTCAGAGAAAATTCAATCTTATGCCGAAGATTTCCCAGCGTGGCCAAGAAATGCCGCCAAGCCCCATCCGCAAGCTTGTTCCATTTGCCGATGGCGCCAAAAGCCGTGGTGTGCATGTCTATCACCTCAACATCGGTCAGCCAGATTTGCCGACTCCGAAACAGTTCATGGAAACCGTGCGGAACGCCAATGTGGAGACCATTGAATACAGCCCGAGCGGTGGCTTTCCCACGCTGATCGAGAAATTCGCGGAATATTACCGTCGTCTCGGCCTTCCCGTGAACAAGGAAAACCTGATCATCACCACCGGAGGCTCCGAGGCATTGCTGTTTTCGTTCATGTCTTGCCTCGATCCAGGCGACGAAGTCATTGTTCCAGAGCCATTTTACGCGAATTACAATGGCTTTGCGATTGCATCCGGCACGAAGGTCGTTCCCATCACCACGCGCATCGAAGACAACTTTGACCTGCCGGAAATCGACGAATTCGAAAAACTCATCACCCCACGCACCAAGGCCATCCTGATCTGCAATCCGAGCAACCCGACAGGGAAGCTCTACGGTCAGGCTGCGTTGGAGAAATTGCGTGACGTCGTCAAGAAGCACGACCTCTTCCTGTTTGTCGACGAAGTGTACCGCGAATTTGTCTACGACGGCCAAACGCATTACTCTGCATTGAAGCTCGAAGGCATTGACCAGAATGTCGTGATCGTGGACTCCATTTCCAAGCGCTACGCTGCATGCGGTGCCCGCATCGGAATGGTCGTCTCACATAATAAGGATGTGATGGCTGCTGCAATGAAGTTTGCACAGGCAAGGCTCTCGCCCCCTACGCTCGAGCAAATCGGCGCCGAAGGCCTCACCGAACTGCCACAAAGCTACTTTGACGAAGTCAACGCCGAGTACGTGAGCCGCCGCGACACGATGGTGCGCGAGTTGCGCAAGATTCCGGGTGTGCTCGTGCCCGAGGTTTCGGGCGCATTTTATGCGGTCGTGCGCCTTCCGGTCGACGATACCGAGAAATTTTGCCAGTGGATTCTCGAATCCTTCCAATACAAAGGCGCCACTGTCATGATGGCACCCGCAAGCGGATTTTATTCGACGCCGGGCCTCGGTCGTGACGAGGTGCGATTCGCCTACGTCTTGGAAAAACCCGAATTGGTCCTCGCGATCGAATGCCTCGGGGAAGCCCTCAAGGTCTATCCCGGAAGCAAAATCGCCACGGCGGCCTCACACAGCAACGTTTAAGCTGTGGCGGGCATCTACCTGCACATCCCTTTTTGCCACAAGGCCTGCAGTTATTGCGACTTTCATTTCAGCACCAACCTCAAGAAGGTTGACGAAATGGCTGTGGCCATCGGCAAGGAAGCTGAATTGCAAAAAGGCTATTTCGAAGGCCGGCCCACCATCGACACCATCTACTTTGGTGGCGGTACCCCAAGTTTGATGCCGGCCGCCCACCTCGGAAGAATTCTGGATCAACTCCGTGAGAACTTTCTGGTTTCATCCACGGCCGAGATCACGTTGGAAGGTAATCCCGATGACTTGGATTCGAAGAAACTCAGGGAACTGTATACCATGGGTGTGAATCGCTTGAGTGTTGGCGTTCAGTCCTTTTCGGATGCGGATTTGTTGCTGTTGAATCGCAACCACAATGCCCAACAAGCCGATCGTTGCATCAAGGCGGCGCAGGACTTGGGCATCGACAACATCACCCTTGACTTGATTTACGGCATTCCCGGCAGCGGATGGAAACAATGGCAGGCAAATGTGGACCAAGCTATCGCGCTCCAAGTCCCACATGTGTCTGCCTACGCGCTCACGGTCGAGGAAAAAACCTTGCTTCACCACCAAATTGAAAAGGGAATGCTGACCGCAGAGCCCGATGCAACCCACGAAGCACAGTACTTCCACCTGATCGATCGCTTGGGTGAGGCGGGAATCGAGCAATACGAACTCAGCAATTTTGCCAAACCCGGCTACCGTTCGCGGCACAACGGTGCCTATTGGAAGGGAATTCCCTACCTCGGTTTGGGACCTTCCGCGCATTCTTACAATGGCACGACCCGCACCAACAATGTCGCCAACAATGCCGTCTATTTGCGGGCCTTGGACGAAGGTCGCCTCGCCATTGCAAGCCAAGAAACACTTTCCGACCGCGACCAGCTCAATGAATACCTGATGACGCAGCTGCGCATCGTCGAGGGACTAGACTTGCAACTTCTCAAGGAAAAATGGGGCTTTGACTTGCTGTATCAAGAGGAAGAGCTCGTCCAAGAATGGCTTTCGGAGGATCTCATTCGGATTGAAAACAACCACCTGCGACTGACGCGACATGGTTTTATGGTTTCGGATGGGATCATTCGGGAGTTGTTTGTGGTTTGAGGATCGCTCACCACTCTGGCGGAATCTACCTCGGTGTCAACGGTTGCTCCACAAAGGCTTTCACCAAGGCCGGCAGATCGGCGGTCAATTCGTTGGAGCGAATGTCCAAATCCCGAATCATGCCGCCTCCATCGATCAGATAATTCGCGGGAATGGCTTTCAGGAGGTATTGGCTCACCTCGGTGCTCTGTGCACCATTGGGTAACCGAATATGCGTAGCCCAGTTCAATCCAGCTTCTTTGAGTCCGGCGCGCCATTGGGCTTCGGTGTCATCCAAACTCGCGCAGACCAAGACGACGCCATTGTCGGCAAACAATTTTTCAAGCGAATCCATTTTGGCATTCTCGACGCGGGAGAATTCGCAGTAAGAGGCCCAGAATTGCAGCAAAACAGGTTTTCCACGCAGGGCGCTCAGGTCAAACGGCTTGCCATTGGCATCCGTCGCGGTGATGTTGGCGGCAATTTCGCCGATGCGACGATTGGCCTCTTGGTTCAGCGCATTGTTGAGCGCGGAGGCTGCAGGTGAGCCCGGCAGCTCGGACTGAATGCGGGCAGTCATTTTTTCAAGGTAATGGTAGTTGCCATTAACCGTAAGAGACAAGGCAGCGTGGGCGCGCAAGACAGGAATGCTGACCGTGTCGCAAAACGTCCGCAGATAGTCCCGGTAAACCACCATCGCCCGGTCGGTGACCACCTCGACTTCACGCCATTTGGTCGAATCCACCTTGCGGTCAATTGCATCGAGTTCTGCTTCAGACCCCGCGAAGGTCAGGTAAAGCCGATATTGGGTCAGGTTAAAATCGCGCAAAAGTTGCGACCTTGGGCTTCCTGTCACCTGAAAGGCCTCCATTTCATCGACCTTCGCATTCACGGTCAAGGCATCAAACTCGGGCATGAGCAAAATTCTGCCGCCATTTTTGATGCGGAGTTGAAAAATTGCATCCTTCATTCCCTTGGCGGTTACGGAGAATTTACCTTCTCCATCCGTTTCCACTTCTTTCACAGGAATCGCCGAAATGCCTTCCAAGCGTTCCAATTGCATTGATTTGCCATCCAACCCCTCGATTTGCCCTTCGACACGAAACTCATCTTCCCCTTTTTCAGGTTGGCCACAACTTGCGACCATCAGCACGGCCAAGAAAAGCGGAAAAACGATTTTGTGGATCTTGATTTTAGCGAACAACATGCGTTTGGAAGCGATTATCGGTTCAATATCGTCCATTCGAAGAAAAAGGAGGATTCAAGGTTTGCAAGACGAAGGGGCCGCCAAACCCAATGGACTACAGTTCAATATTAGAAAAACACAGGTTGGAGATCAAGGTCTATTTTGAGGCTTGCCGACTCAGCGGGAAATGGTAAATTGAATCCCATGAAGCAGGAACGTTATTCCTTTTTTGAAGATGTTTGGGACGTGGTGCGGCTTATTCCAAAAGGTCGGGTAACCACATATGGCGCGATCGCCGAGTATCTCGGGACAAAAATGAGTGCCCGCATGGTCGGCTGGGCGATGAATGTGAGTCCCGCCGATGTTCCTGCACAACGTGTGGTGAACCGCAACGGCCTCCTCACGGGCAAACACCATTTCCCTGAACCGGGGATGATGCAAGCATTGCTGGAAAAGGAGGGCATTACTGTCGTCGACGATAAAGTTCAAGATTTGCCGAAAGTGATTTGGCATCCCAAGGAACTGGAAACTTGATGGACGAGGCGCAGCCATTGGTGGCATCTGAATTTCACCTGCCGGTTAACAAAATCAAGACTTCACAGTTCAATTTGAATCAATCTCAAAATTCGATCATGCGTCAAAAATTATTTACCTGGGCAACGTTGGTGTGCTTGATGTTCGTTCACCTCGCCCTCAAATCACAAAATATGAATCAGACGGTCTATCAATTCACTGTTCAGGATATCCACGGAAAGGATGTCTCACTCGATCAATTCAAAGGAAAGGTCCTGCTCATTGTGAACGTCGCCAGCGAATGCGGCTACACCCCACAATACGCCGACCTTCAAGCATTGTATGAATCACACAAGGATAAAGGCCTGGTAGTCTTGGGCTTTCCTGCCAATGAATTCGGTGCGCAGGAGCCGGGAACCAATGCGGAAATCCTGACCTTTTGCAGCACCAAGTTTGGTGTGGACTTCCCGATGTTTTCCAAGATTGTTGTTAAAGGAGAAGATCAACATCCACTCTACAAATTCCTTACGCATAGCGATTTGAATGGTTCTGTTGATGCCGATATGAAATGGAATTTCCAGAAGTTCCTGATCAGCCGTGAAGGCAAGGTGCTCCGCAGCATCAAACCCGGCATGTCGGTCAACGACGAAGAGGCCCATGCCGCGATCGAGGCTGCGCTCAACTAAAAAACTGGCTTAAGCATTCAACGGTTCCACCGTCAAACTGAAATTTCAGTTGACCGTGGAACCGTTGTCGATTTTACCCTCTGGATTCAGCAGGTGCAACTTGCCGTTGGTGTCCTCAGCAAACAAAACCATGCCTTGGGATTCGATTCCCATCATCGGGCGCGGTGGCAGGTTGGCGAGGAAGGTGCATTGTTTGCCAATCAGGTCTTCCGGCGCGAAGTGCTCGGCGACTCCTGACAAAATCGTGCGCTGATCCAGCCCGCTGTCGATCAACAACTTGAACAGCTTTTTGCTCTTCTCGACGCGAGTGGCTTCCACAATCGTCCCAATCCGAATGTCCATTTTCTGGAAATCGGGAAAGGAGGTCATATCCTTGAATGGCGTCAAGGCGCCCGGTGCTTTTTCTTCCATTTTTTCGACTTGTTTTTCTTCTGTTTTTGCGGGTGCGGATTCCCCAGCTTTTGCCGCAGCCTGTTCTGCTTGGAGTGCAGCCTTGCGTTGCTGCAACTTATCAACCTGGGCAGCCACCACTTCGTCTGGCACGCGGCTGAAAAGGTGGGCGATCTCGGTGATGTTACCGCCTGCTTGTACGAAATCAAAGTTACCCGTCGTCACAGCCTCCCACTTCAGAGGCGCAATGCCGAGCATTTCAAAGATTTTTGCAGATGTACCCGGCATAAACGGCTCCGACGCGACAGCCAAAATTGCGGCGACGTTCAAACCAAGGTTCAAGACGTGACCTGCGGCTTCCTTGTCGGTTTTGACGAGTTTCCAAGGTTCGAGGTCGCTCAAATAGCGGTCACCTGCACGGGCAATCGCCATCATTTCATTCAACGCCTCCTTGAACCGAAATACCTTGATCAGTTCACCGACTTTGGTGAATGCATTCATCGCATCCCGAATGAGTACGTCATCCCTTTCCGATAAAGCACTACGCGAAGGAACGCCACCAAAATTCTTGATCGACAAGACTTTGATGCGGTTGACGAAGTTCGCGAAGGTATCAACGAGCTCGGTATTGCAACGCGTTTGATAGTCCTCCCAAGTGAAGTCGGCATCCTTGGTTTCCGGCATGATGGCCGTCAGTACGTAGCGCATCACATCTGCCTGACCGGGAAATTCCTTCAAATATTCATGCATCCAAACCGCCCAATTGCGCGAGGTGCTGAGTTTCTCGCCTTCGAGGTTCAAGAACTCGTTTGCGGGGACATTTTCCGGGACGATGTAGCCGCCCTGACCATGGAGGATGCAGGGGAAAATGATGCAATGGAAGACAATGTTGTCCTTTCCGATGAAGTGGTAAAGGGCAGTTTCCTTGTCCTTCCAATAAGGTTCCCAGTCCTTTCCGGTTGCGAGCGCCCATTCCTTGGTGGCCGAAACATAGCCGATAGGGGCGTCAAACCAAACATAGAGCACCTTTCCTTTTCCTTCCGGCACGGGTACCGAAACGCCCCAATCAAGGTCGCGGGTAATGGCGCGCGGCTTGAGGTCGTCAATCCAGGATTTGCATTGCCCGTAAACGTTGGTCTTCCAATCCTTGTGCCCTTCCAAAATGTAGGAATTGAGCCATCCATGGAATTTGTCTAGCGGCAAGAACCAATGTTCGGTGTCCTTTTTTACGGGAGTCGTATTGGAAACGCGGCTTTTGGGATTGATGAGTTCGTCGGGACTCAGGTCTTTGCCGCATTTTTCGCATTGATTGCCGTAGGCGCGGTCATTGCCACAATTGGGGCAGGTGCCCATGACAAAACGATCGGCCAGGAAAATCTCCTTTTCCTGGTCAAAAAGTTGCGTGCTTTTGCGGCGAATCAAGTGAAACGGATCGCTGACCGGCTTGTTGTAGAAGTTCATAAAAAACTCCTGCGCGGTCTCGTGATGGATCGGGTTGGATGTGCGGGAATAGATGTCAAAGGACACATTGAATTCCTGAAAGGCATCCTTGATCATTGTATGGTACTTATCTACAATGGCTTTGGGGGTGGTGCCTTCATCCAATGCTTTCATCGCAATGGCTGTTCCATGCTCATCGGAACCGCAGATATACACGACGTCTTCGCCGCATGAGCGCAGGTAGCGCACGAAGATGTCGGCAGGCAGGTAGGCGCCCGCAAGGTGGCCAATGTGCAAAGGGCCATTGGCGTAGGGTAACGCGGAGGTAACTGTGTACCGTTTGAAGCGTTTGCTTTCACTCATGCGCCAAAATTAACAAATGAATGCAGAGAATGCAGAAATCAGCCACCATGTATTGTGGTTGGATCGTTATTTTTGCAAAAATTGAATTGTTATGCGACCCATCTTGATGATCGAAGGCTTAAAAAATCTACACGACGCACGCTATTGTGCGGCGGTAGGTATTTCCATGGTGACGTTTCAGATGGATTCAGCCTCAGAGGAGGCGATGACTCCTCCCGTTGTCAAAGAGATCGTCGAGTGGCTCAGCGGATTGGAATGCATCGGTCAGTTTGGGCACGAAGCATCCAACGTGATCACGGAGAAGGCCACCATCGCGCTGATTGACCGCGTGATGTTGCCTATTGCCTATCCTTTGGAGGCTGCAAGCAATTTGGCGATACCCTTGCTTTTTGATGCGCGTGATGAAGTCTTGTCTGCTCAGCTTTCTCAGCGGTTGCAAGCGATCCATTCCCAACTTCCTGAAGCCCTATTTTTACTTCGAATCGATGCATCGGCACTCGCCTCAATTGAATGGATCAACCTGCTCAAACCGGTGCTAGGGAATACAATTCTCAGGTATGATGATCCTCAGGATATTTACTTTCAGGCAAACGCCCAAGGCACATTGCCTTACGGGTTTTGTCTCGGTTCATTTGCGACGGATCAAAGTGGCTATCTAGACTACGATTCCTGCGATGCGTTTCTGGAGACCTTTCAGTCGATGGTTCCTGCGTGAATTTGAGGTTTTGTTTTCTTTTCATGGGATCAATATTCTCCCTTTTGGGCCTTTTCGGTCGCTTTGATCTCATCTTCCATTTGTTTGATGCGGCCATGGTCGCCGTAGCTGTACCAATTTTGGCGGGCAACGATGACGTGATCCAAAACTGGAATATCCAGCAACTTACCTGCGGCGACAAGGTTGCGCGTAAGTGCATCGTCTGATTTGCTCGGTTGTGGATTGCCGCTCGGATGGTTGTGGCATAGGACAATGCTTGATGCCAGGCGGTTGATGGCCTCCTTGAACACAATCCTCGGGTCGACATTGACGCTGGAAACGCCCCCCTCGTGAATTTTGGACTCGCCGATGACATTGTGTTTGCGGTCCAAGGATATCACATAAAACATCTCCTTGCGCTCGTCCCCGATTTTCGGAATCAGATAGCGTGCGATGTCTCCGGAAAATGTGAAGTTGACCAGTTGATGCTCCGTTGAAAGTTTGCGTCGGGCCAACTCAAAGGCGGCTACAATGCACGAGGCCTTGGCCATCCCCACGCCCTGCATCGTCATCAGCTCCGGCATCGAGGCACGACTGAGGTTGCGCAATCCGCCGAATTCTTTCAGCATATCCTGCGCCAGGCTGATGGCATTCTTCTTTCCGAATCCTGATGCCAACAGAGTGGCCAACAACTCGGCTTCTGTAAGCGCTGAAATGCCTCTTTCAAGCAGTTTTTCGCGAGGACGGTCTTCTGCTACCAATTCGCGAATTGGTTTTTCTTTGTAGTTCATGTCTGCGGGTGTTGGATGAAACTGATGCAAGGTTAGGGCATCATCGGTTTCTGTCAATGGACAATTTCGCGAAAAAGTAACGCAGCCACCCATTTGTTGGAGCGATTCACGCCATCCACACGCATTCGTTTCCTAAAAGTGTATCCACAAAGAGACCGCCCGGGAGTCCGTAATGACATTGTACATTACCGAAATCCCAGGCGGTCGAAAAAAACCCCGCCAATGGCGGGGAAAAAATATTCTTGACTTCTTAGTCCACCAAAGGCGGATTAAGCAAGTTTAGAGACGAATTTGGTAAGCTGACCCTTGAGGCGACCAGCTTTGTTGTCGTGAAACAAGTTCACTTTTGCACACTTGTCGATCAAGGAAATCGTTTCGGGCAGCAATTTTTCAGCTGTTGCCTTGTCAGATGCATGGCGCAATTTCTTGATGGCGGTACGGGTTGTGATCAACCTGTAACGGTTGCGCAAACGACGAACGGCGTTTTGGCGAATTCTCTTTTTGGCACCTGCGTTATTAGCCATATCAATCTAATTTTTTCTTCTGTCTTAAAATAGGAGTGCAAATATAGGAAGACATGAGAAAAACAAAAAATTTTTTCCCCGAATGTGTACGAGAAAAAAAGAATACTTCGCTTTCGCGGCCCATGGATTCCTGATTCGCAACGCAAATTACTACGTGATGGCCACAAAACCTTGTAGTTTTGGCTTGATTTCCGTATCATTTCCATTCTGATCACCCCATTGAGAATGCGATTTTCCAACTTTAGGCGCCTGTACTTGCTGTTTTGTTTTTGCCTGACCTGGTTTGTGCTTCCATTTCACGCGGCAAAAGCAACACATATTGTTGGCGCCGAACTCTACTATGAATGCCTGAATTCGAGCGCAAACACATATTTGCTCCGTCTGCGTATGCTGCGGGATTGCCAGTTTGGGGAGGCTCCGTTTGACGAGGTGATTACGCTTTTCATCTTTCCGCGCAACAATCCTTCCAACTATTCCATGATCAATGTGCCGAAGCCGGCCTCGACGCCCCGGGTTTTGAACACGGGCTACGAATTGTGTGTCGACAACTCTTCGCAGCCTTGTGTGGAAGAAGGGATTTATGAGACTGCGACGACTTTGCCGCCGATTCAAGGCGGGTATGACGTCGCCTGGGCCCGCTGTTGCCGCAACAACAACATCGACAATCTGAATCAACCGCTGAATCAAGGGGTGACATTTTTGGCGCACATTCCAGGCCCTGAATTGGCGGTTTGCAATTCGATGGCGACATTTAATCAAAACCTACCCACGTTTATATGTGCCGACGAAGACTTCTATTTTGACCACTCCGCAACGGATGTCGATGGGGATTCGCTGGTCTATGCACTTACCTGGCCCTTTGACGGCATCAACATGCAGGGCTTCGGAGCAGGCAATCCCAACTTTGGCGGCAACCAACCCGTGGTGGATTTATTGAACCCGATGGGTCCCCCGCCTTATCGTAACGTCCAATTTCTGTCCGGATTTACTTTTGGCAGTCCATTTGGGCCGCCGCCGACCGCTGAAATCAATCGATTCACCGGCCGACTGCACTTCAAGGCACCCAGTCTCGGGGTTTTTGTAATTGCCATATCGGTCTTTGAATACCGCAACGGCGTTTTGATCGCGGAAAACAAAAAAGACATGCAGTTGCGTGTTTTGCAATGTTATCCGCAAAATGATCCGCCAATTATCAGCCACACCTTTTCACCAGCTGATTCTGTTGTCGGCGATACTTTGGTGATCTACGCCATCGACACAGGTTGTTATCGGGTCACGCTCTTCGATCCAGACTCTAGCCAACTTGCCGTGCAAGCGATTTCGTCGTTCTTCACCGGCCCCAATGCACCCACGGTGACAATTTCAGGCACCAATCCAATGTTTGTCGATATCTGCTGGGTTTCGAACTGCACGTTTTCCGGAACGGAGATCGAGCTGATTCTGATGGGTTACGACCTGGCGAATTGTCCCGTTTACAATCCTGCATTTGACACGGTATTTATCAAGGTGATTCCACCGCCCGATGCACCTCCGGTTGTCAATCATGCACTCCCACCGACCAATCCGCTTGGGCCCGATACGTTGTTGCTGGAAGTCGATTCGAATGCCTGCTTTTTCGCTTGGATCGTCGATACACTGGGCGGCAACGGGCCGATTACCTATTCTTATAGTGTGACTGACTTGGGTGGCAACGGCAACATGGCTTTCTCGGTGGTCGAAAACCGCAACAATCCTGACAGTGTCGGTCTGGAATTTTGCGTTACCGGCGGCTGCGACAACCGCGAACACATCTACCGACTTGTCCTTCGCGGTGTTTTGGAGGGCATTTGTCCGCCAGAAAACTTTGCCCTGGACACCCTGTACATCTTCGTGCCTCCAGTGCCGAACCCGCCGCCGACCGTGGCGCCCGACTTGTCGGGAAACAACTTTGACAATGACACCATGCTGGTGGACGTGCACGACACGATTTGCTTTCTTGTCGCGGTCAATGACACATTTCCCGGAATAGGACTTGATTTGCAAGCCACCATCAGCGCGATCGATGGCCTTCCGTCCGGGGGATTTCAGCCGAATGTTACCTTGCTCAGCAGTGGAGACAGCTTGGTGGTGCGGGTATGTTGGTACGCTGTCTGCGACAACGTCAATCGTCTTTTCCGCATTGTCTTGGAGGGAATACAAAACAACCGCTGTGCGCAGGATTCCGCCTCACTTGACACGGTTTTTGTTCGCGTGCAGGATGTTTTTAATCCGCCGCCGATTCTCTCCCATACGATCGACACAACGGTTTACCAATCAGCGGGGGACACCATTTTCATTGCTGCGGACAGTGCGGCTTGTTTTGGCTTTGCGTTGCAAGACCAGGGCAACAATGTCTATCTCGAACTTCTCACAGAGGTTTATTTACTTCCCGGCGGGATTCCCACGGCACACGCACCCACGGTCAATTTTTCTACAGTGAACGACACGTTGTTGCAGGGGCAAGTATGCTTTGTGCCGGGCTGTGCCTATCTCGGACAGGATTTGATGCTCGTTCTGATTGGCAGGGACACGTTTGACTGCAGCGAAAATCACATTGTGCGCGACACCGTTTACATCCAGGCTATACCACCCACCAATAGTCCCCCAGTGGTAAGCCACGACCTCAGCGGGCTGCAATTTTCTGGAAACCTGATCACGAGTGTGCCGATTGGCGAGCCCTATTGCTACCACGTCATCGTCTCGGATACTGATGGCACGGCAGCGCAACTGACAGCGACGGGCGTAGGAAACATCTTCGAGGATTGGTGGCGCTATGGCAATCCGGCAACATTGACGGTCACTGAAGGCAACCCATTGGATGTGGCGGTGTGCTGGAATCCAAGCTGTTACGATGCCGGGGAAACCTTTGCGATTGTAATCTGTGCGCGCGACACTTCGCGTTGCGATCTTGCGCCTACGGTTTGTGACACGGTCCGTTTCACGGTGGATCCTTGTTCCTTGCTGATTGGAAATGTGTTTACACCCAATGGTGACGGGATCAACGATGTATTTGTGCCTTTTGAGGCCGTCGGCGTCGATGATTATTGGATGAAGGTTTATGACCGTTGGGGCCACCTCGTTTTCACAGGCAACAATACAGGCTGGAATGGCGGAATGAATGGCGTTGCAGGTCGTCTTGTACCAGACGGGGTCTATTATTTCGACTTTGAATACCGGCTTTTCAGTGCGAGGGGCGTCCCGCTCAAAACGCGGCAAGTTGGCCACGTCACCTTGTTGCGCTGAACCCTACCAACGATTTCTATCGCCTCGTCGGGGTTGGCCTTTAGCGTCAGGATTTGTTATCCTCGCCGCGATGCAGCCATTTCGAGAATCGACTCGGCATATTCCCTGGCGTTGCTGAGTCTTGGCACCTTGTTTTGCCCACCTAGTTTGTCGCGCAGGCGCATCCATTCGTAGAATGTTCCCGCAGGAAGGCTATGCAACTTGGGTTCTCTCAATCCCCAGTTTCGATTTCGCTTGGCGGCATAATCTCCGTTGATGGCACAAAGCTCCTCATCCAAAAAATGCATGAATGCCAATCCGTCGGCAGGAGCCTTGGTGAATTCAACGAGCCACTCGTGATAACCGGGTTCGCCCCCTTGGCCGTAAAACGGGGCGGCGGTATAGTTGTCAATTTCAGCGCCCGTCTTTTCACAGGCAAAAGCAAGGGCACGATCGGCATTGTCGACCATCAATTCCTCACCACATGAATTGATAAAGTGCTTCGTGCGACCTGCGATCACGATTTTTGGGGGATTGAGGCTGGTGAACCGCACCGTGTCCCCAATTAAATAACGCCACAAACCCGCATTGGTGCTGATGACCATGGCATAAGTGACACCCAAGGCAACGTCGGCGATGGTATAGGCTTTAGGAAACGGATTGTCGATCTCTTCGAGCGGCAAAAACTCATAAAAGATTCCATAATCAAGCATCAAAAGGAGATCGTCTTTGTCTGGTTCATTCTGAAGTCCAAAAAACCCTTCGGAGGCATTGTAGGTTTCAAAGTAGCGCAGCTGATGGCTCGGCAAAAGGGCTTCAAACTGATGCTTGTAGGGCTTCATGCTCACCCCGCCATGGAAATAGACCTCGAGTCCCGGCCAAATTTCCAGAAGATTGCGGTCTTGGGTTCCAGCCATTTCCAGAACCTTGTTGATCAAGAGCAAGGTCCAAGTCGGAATTCCGGCGATGCTCGTGATGTTCATGTTCATCACACTTTCTGCAATGGCCTCGACTTTTTCTTCCCATTCGCCCATCAACGCGACCTTTTTGCTTGTGGCCCGGAAAAGGTTGAAGACATGTGGGGTATTTTGAATCAACACCGCGCTGAGATCCCCGTAATAGCTATTGGCATTGAGCTTGTTGATCTCGTGACTTCCACCGAGCGGAAGTCCGCGGCCGGAGAAGATTTCGCTGTCAGGACGGCTGTCGAGGTAGATCGCCAACATGTCCTTCCCACCCTTGAAGTGGCAGTCCTGCAATGCTTCTTCGCTTACGGGAATGAATTTGCTGCGGTCGTTGGTGGTGCCGGAGGATTTGGAAAACCACTTAATCTTCCCGGGCCAAAGAACGTTGTCTTCGCCCTTCAGGATGCGTTCGATTTCGGGGTACAATCCCTCGTAAGTATTGACAGGAACACGCTCCTGAAATTGCTGGATAGATTGGATGTCGGCGTAACCATGCCGTTGGCCCCAGTCTGTTTGTGCTGCGGTACTGATAAGCCGGTGAAAGACCTCCATTTGGGACTCCACCGGGTGCTTGATGAACAGGTCGATCTGGTAAATCCGCTTTTTGAGATACCAGCTTGCGATTGAGTTGATGAAACTCATTTACCCGCGGTTAAGTTGGAACTTGTCTCCGAGGTAGACTTTGCGCACCATCGGATCTGCCGCCAAATCTTCGGCGGTTCCAGATTTAAAAATCTTTCCTTCGACTAGCAAATAGGCACGGTCCACAATGTCAAGGGTCTCGTGCACGTTGTGGTCGGTGATCAAAACACCGATATTTTTCGTCTGCAGGTTGCGCACAATGCCCTGAATTTCCTCCACGGCAATCGGGTCGACACCTGCAAATGGCTCATCCAAGAGGATAAACTTCGGATCTGTAGCCAAGGCTCTTGCAATCTCCGTGCGGCGGCGCTCTCCACCCGAGAGCAGATTCCCCTGGTTTTTCCTAACGTGCATCAGGGAAAATTCGGCGAGGAGCATATCCGTTTTCATGCGACGCTCCTTGCGGGAGAGTTTGCTCGTCATTTCCAGAATGGCCATGATATTGTCTTCGACACTCAATTTTCTGAAGACCGAAGCCTCTTGTGCGAGGTAGCCGATGCCCATTTGCCCACGCCGGTACATGGGCATCCTCGTGATTTCTTTGTCATCGAGCCATACTTTGCCCATGTTGGGGCGAATAAGACCGACTACCATGTAGAATGTAGTTGTTTTGCCGGCACCATTCGGACCAAGCAATCCCACAATTTCCCCTTGCGCGACCTGCAAGCTTACGTCGTTGACGACAGTGCGCTCTTTGTAGGTCTTGATCAGGTTTTCCGCACGTAGCACCATATATTTTCAGGTATAGGGCAAATATACAAAAACCAAGCCAACGCGTTGGCAATTGATCCGGTGGCAAAAATATGGGGGACAACGCCACAATGACTGTAATGCCATGGCTGTGTCGCCCGTTTGCCACAGCTGCTAAACAAACAATCCTCTGGAAATCACTTCCCAGAGGATTGAATCGCACGAAGTGCTGTACAAAAACTAGTTCAGCACCAATTTGCGGGTAACGTTGCCTTGGCTCGAACGGAGATTCACGAGGTAAATACCCTTGGCCAAACCTTCGGTAACCAAATCGATCTGATGGTTGCCTGCAAGCTGCTCGCCGCTGAGAACAGTTCTTACGCGCTCGCCGAGGACGGAGCTGATCGTAATTTCGACTTGGTCGGTGGCATCCAAACGGTAGCTGAGTGCGCTATTGCCGTTCGAAGGGTTGGGAAAAATGTCAAGGTTGCTGAACACACCTTCCGTCGTCGCAACAGCATTGGGGTCGGCATACCAGACTTCGTAGGTTATTGAGGGATTGCCACCGTTCAAGACAAACATCTGATTGTGCACCACAAATACGGGCATTGTCTCGCCAGGGGCATACCATTCGTGGCGGAGAATCGACAATTCACCGATGGCTCCACCGAGCCAGCTGGAATCTGAAAACTGCGCAGAAATCTCCACGCGCTTTACGGATGGATAGGTCATGTAAGGCGTCGTCAATTGACCATCCCCATCAAACACGGTTTGATACCAGCCCTTGCGGGTTACGCTGGAAACGAAGCCGTCTGGATAAACACCCTCGACGGAATCCATATTAGCAACACCAAATGCCTGTGGGAAGACATACAAGTTGGCGGGATTGGAATAGGTTACCCGCGTGTTGGCGACAGACTTCTCGCCAATCAACTTCATTGTATCCGCACTTCCGACGTAAAACTTATAATCGTCATTGAATGGCTTGTAGCAAAGATTGGCACCGGGGAAGCCGCTTCCCTGGGCATGGGAGGCGGGAACAATATATTGGTTTGTGGCCACCTGTGAAGTGTGCCCGATTGAACCAAAGTTCCATGTTTGACCATTACCAGCTGGCCCGGGAGCGATAGAGTCACCGCGACGGTACACCTGTGAGTCCCCGACATCGGGAAAATCTGCACGCACAAGTTGAGCTTGAACACCAAGGCCCAACAAAACAAAAGCAATCAGTGTAAAGGTATTTCTCATTCCTATTGTGTTAAGACATCTCTATTGCCTCCAAATATCGGCAATTCTGCCTTGCTGCGCAAAGCATTGCAACCACAATAGCATCAAATTCGCCCGAAAAATTACGCGCTTACCGTGCGATCACCATCTTTTTGACCGTACGACCGGTAGGAGATTGCAGCATATAAAGGTAAATCCCGGGAGCCAAATTGGCTGCATCCCAATCGAATTGGTGTAACCCAACACCCAATCTTTGCGATTGAAATACGGTGCCGACATGCTGACCCATGATGTCCAATACGTTCAAGGTCAACATTTCCGGAGCATCCACTTCAAGTTTAAATGTAGTCCTGTCAGAAAATGGATTCGGGTAGTTTTCAATCGCAACCCGGTGGCTCAACATGACCGCCTCATTGGCCTCCACAAATACACCATTTTGGGCATACAACATGGCTACACCCGTGTTTTGAATCTGATTCTTTTTGCCGAGCAAGTACAAATCGCCGCCAATAATTCGAAATTGAAACTGATTCGCAATTCGACCACTCGCGCTGACGCCTACTTCACGCCACAATGCGCCGTCGCGGTGCATGAGTTTGGTGCGTTCAAAATTGCTGAAATAGTTATAGGCGATCCACAGCTTTCCGAATTGGTCAAGTTGCATCTCGATCGGCCTTCCAATGTTAGAGATGGACTGCGAATCGACGACGATGTGGCTCCAAGTACCGGATTGATCCATCTCTGAGAGCAAAACCGCATCGTCTTGCTCATTCAGGTATCCAATTTTGGGAAGACCATTGGCATCGAGTAGCAATGAATTGTGCTTCCCGATTGCGGAGGATGTTCCTCCGTTTACCGAGTCAATTTCCCAGGCGCGCGTGTTGCCATTGAGTACTGCATAATAGAGGCTTCGATCCGTGTCTTTGTAGTAGGCGACATGGGGGAGATTGTTGGCATCGAGCACAAGCGAAGGGTACATTCCTACTCCAACCGTATCACAAGCGATGTCTTCAAAAGTCCAGACCGTGTCGCTCAAGTGTCGACTACCGAAGTGTATACAGCCCTGATTGCCATCATAATATACAAGGTTGATTGTATCAATACTTGATATCGCGACATCCGTGAATTGTGGATTTCCTCCAGGGATGACAACTTCATAGCTCCACAAGCCGGAAGTGCGTGTGGCTAGGCGAAGGTCACGGCCCGACCCACCATTGTACGCAACCACAAGATCACCGGCACCTGATCGCGCCATGGAAACGGCAATAACATCAGTAGCCGTTGAGTCCAGTTTTTGTATTTGCCAATTCCACCCCGAGCTTCGCGTTCCTTCCGAATAAAACAGCTCACCGGTATAACCGTCATTAAAAGCGGTTTGAACGAGTGTATCGTTACCGGTCACAGTAAATACCGCATCCAACGATTGCCCTTTTGCCTCGGAAAATGTCACCTGATCGACCACCCATGGCCCACCCATCAAGTTTTGCTTGTACAACATCAACCTTTCTCGCTGTGCGTCAAATATCAACGCATACAAAGTATCCCCATGAATATCCAATTGACAACGGCCAATCGCGATGCCATTCAGCAACGTATCCGTTTGCCAAGTGTTCCCTGAATCGGCTGAAGATGCCAATACAAAATAAAGATTGCTGATGTCGGCATAGAGAATGAAAAGGCTGTCGCTCCCGCCGTTGGTCACAATATCGGTGTAGTTGCGGTAAGACCCCCTTGGCAAGTCATAATACCGAATGTCGCCGGTTGGGCTGATGCGCGTGTATTCAAGCGCGCTTGAATCGATGCAGCAAAAATTATCGCCAAAAAATACTGACGTGGTATAGGCAAGGTGGGTGTAGCCGTCTTCGCTACGCGTTGCAGAAATCCCTTCAAACGTAAAAAATCGGGTGAACTGCGGAAAAAAAATGGTTGCCGTGGAATAAATGCGCTCAAGGCTGTCGATTGGCGCTCTGGTCCAAACAGTATCGACAAATGGAAAGAGGGTGCGATGCTGTGTGATTTCATTATTGAAACGGGACAGACTAAACACATCGATGGTTCCGTCAGGCTCCATCAACATATCCAGGTATTCCCCATACCGGTCTCCCAATGGAAGGGTGTCCCTCAAGGGGTAGGGATTGCAGCTCTTATGAATGTCGTGAACGTGTCCAAGTGAACGCACAAGCCATTGGTTATTGACCCGGATTCCCTGATGCAATTTGAATCCGTAGTCACTTGTCGATGTGCACCCGGGAAAGGCATTGATATCCATCCATCCATCGAAAAAGGCAATCTGAGGTTTGTTGTTCTCATCAAAAACCAACTCCAAGCTGTGCTGAATCCGTTCCTTGCTTGAAACGGTTCCAAGTGGACCGTAATCTCCGTATCCCCTTCCGTGAATGTCCGGTAAATTTTCGACGATCCAGTTGCTTGGCCCGATTCGCTTTGCATACCGAACGGCCACTTGGGAACTCACATCTTCATAGTAGGCAATGTGGGGAACACCCGCTGTATCCAAGCAAATCGAGGATCTGAAGCCATTTTGATGCCCCGGTTCTACATATTCACGGTGCCACATGACGTCATTGGGTCCGCGCCAGGCATACACCAACTTATCTTCCACACGTTGCCAGTAAGAAATATGGATCGTCCCGTCATCTCCGATCTTCATGTCTGAATATGCCCCTGACTGCACCGTATCGGTCATCATGTTGATGTAATCCCAATACAAAAACTGGGCGCGCATGGGCAGCACAGCCAAAAGCAGCACCCACAAAAGCAGCAGTTGTTTCAGGTTGATTCTCATTTTCAATTTTTTCCTTGTTTGGAGACCATTGGGTTCCATTTCAAATCTAATACAACCAACAAGATACGCCCAAACCGCGAAAGAGAAAAGTGCAATAATTCGTGGGGGCTTTTGGAAAGACGATCCGCAAGGGTTCGGAAAAACAACCAAATTACGCCCTTCGCTATCGCGGAGAGCGCGTCAAATCTGTTCAAAATTACATTAATTGGATGCTCTTATATCCTTAATTTTCAACTGAATACTCGTGCGACCCTTATACGTTTTGTAATCCGGCTGAAAAACAAGATCAATGTCGAGTCGGTTCACAGCATCCCAACGCTCTGCCATAAAAAACCCTATTCCCTCCAATTTGATGCCGTTTTGTTGCAATAAAAACCGCACATGCTCCTTTTTGAGAATGGAAACATCCAACACGTTGATGCCCTTGGCTAAAAAATTCGGCTCCGGGTTAGAGGGCCCAAATGGCGACAATCTGCGTAGCAGGCGCATGAAACGGTCATCGATTTGATCAAAATCCAAGGCCGAATCAACATTCAGTTCGGCCTCCTTGGAGTTGGCGTCAATGGTAGCAGCAACAAGCTCCTCAAATTTTTGCCGAAACGCGGAATAATCCTCGTGGCGCATCGTCAGGCCTGCAGCGTATTTATGTCCACCAAATTGCACGAGTAGATCAGAGCAAGTTTCAATCGCGTCATGCAGGTCAAAACCAGGCACACTTCGCCCTGAACCTACCAAGTATTCGCCTGACTTGGTGAGCAAAATGGTCGGACGATGATGGCGCTCTATCAGGCGAGAAGCTACAATGCCGATGATTCCTTTATTCCACGAAGCATCAAACAAGACTGTCGTGGCGCGCGATTGCAGGGCCTCTTCCTCCGCAATCATGGCCAAGGCATGGGCGGTGATTTCCTTATCCTTTTCCTTTCTGTCCTGATTATAAGCCTGTAACGACTGCGCAAGCGCGTCCAAGTTTGGGGCCTTTCCTGTGAGCAATTGCACGGATTCAGTCGCATGCCAGAGGCGGCCCGCACTGTTGATCAGTGGCCCCATGTAAAAAACCAAGTCAGAAACCGTCCATTCACGCGGCGGCTCGTACAAGCGCTTGAGTGCATCTATGCCCGGGAGCGGATTGTTTCTCACCTTTTCAAGTCCGAAATGAAGCATCGTGCGGTTTTCTTCCTTGAGTGGCACAATGTCACAAGCTATGCTCAGTGCAACAAGGTCACAATACATTTCAAACGGATCAGAATCCATCGAAATGTCCTTTATAAACGGTTTACCAGCCAAGTATTGCTGCAATCCCTGACAAAGTTTCATTGTCAACGCACAAGCAGACAATGATTGATCGGGGTAGTTGCAGCCATCCTGCATAGGGTTCAACATGGCCACCACTGCCGGCAATTCTTCGCCCGGGTTGATGGTGATCCACTACGATTACATCGATCGCCTTTTCATTTGCAAACCGCACCTTGTCGATGGCCTTGGTTCCGCAATCGAGTGCAATCACCAAGCGGCATCCACTGTCAGAAGCATACTGTATTCCTTCAAATGAGATACCATAACCCTCTACAAATCTGTCGGGTATGTACACTTCAAATTGAAAGCCAAGATCTTCAAAATACAATTGCAGCAGGCTCACCGATGTCGTTCCATCGACATCATAGTCCCCATAAATCAAAATCTTCTCCCCTTTTTCCAAGGCTCGTGCAATGCGTTCACAGGCAATATCCATTCCCTTCATCAAAAATGGATCATGGAGTGCATCCTTGGTCGGGCTGAGAAAACGCTTTGCGGATTCAAGATCGGTGATGCCCCGTTGAACAAGCACGGTAGCCAAGGGCAAGGGAAATGACCCTGAGGTTGTCCCCAGCATTTGCGACAAATTTTCCACGGCTGCGCTCGCCGGTTGGGGTTTATATTTCCAAATCATTGCGGTTTGCGGCTGGTTTTGTCCATTTTGATTGACACCGCCCACAAAAGTACCTGAAAATCCAATTTGCGCTACCCGACGCATCTGGAAAGGCAAGATTTTTTATCCGGGACGTCGTTGGAGGCCTGAAATCTCCAAAAAACGAGGCGCTGCAGTCATGATTCGATGAAACTCGGGCGTTGGAATAGCCAACAGGCTTGTTTTTTCCTAGGTTTGCTGAAAGCTAGGCGTTTTGATAACGCTTCTGGCTGAATTGAGATGTTGAATCCTCGCCCACGTCTTGTTTTCATGTTGTATGCTGCGGCTGCGGTGGTTGCGGCCGTATCATTTACTTTGATGCCTTGGTGGACTGTCGACGACGCCTTTATCAGCTACCGCTACGGAAGCAACTTGCTTTTTCATGGGCAATTGACCTGGAACGTTGGCTCTGAGTCTCTTGTGGAGGGATATACCGGAATCTTCCTGCCGCTGCTTGCAGCGGGCACGCTTGCAACCGGACTTCCTCTCTTGGAAACGATCAAATTGCTCGGTCTACTTTCGATGTTGGGGACAATTTGGATGATGTGCAGGACTTTGCGAAGGCTTGGAACGGGACCGATTGGTCAAGGTTTGGCCGTTTTGGGAATGGCAAGCACCCCATTGCTCTACATGCATAGCATCAGCGGCTTGGAGACGATTTTTTTCACCTTTTTTATCTGTTCCGCCATTTTCGGTTTCTGGGGGATCAATTTGGCGGAGATAGGTATCAGGCGCTCCGCGGAATGTGCAATCTTCCTTTTCATGTCTGGTCTCTGTCGTCCGGAAGGCATTCTCCTGGCTGCATTGGTCACGGTCACGCTGTTGGCTTTCAGCGCAAAACATCGTTTCAAATTTTCGATATTCCTCCAATTCCTGCCGATTGGGGGCGCCATGGCGCTCCTCTTGGTCTATTGGCTGTGGCGCACGGCCTATTACGGCAACTTTTTTCCCAACAGCTACCACGCCAAGGTGTTTGACGGCCTGATCAATTGGGAATCCATGCTTGCCTTGGGAAAATTTGCAGGCTACTACTGCTTTTTGCCGATGGTGACTGGGCTGGCATTGTTTTTCGGAAATCCTCGGAGAAAATTTCGGCTTCCAAGTGCGTCCGTACTGGTTCCCCTTTTTTTTGTGGCAATCTGTTGGGCCATGTACGCACATTCCAACCTATGGATGAATTATGGCTCGCGCTTCTTTTTTCCATTTTTGCCCCTTTTTGTTGTTGGGATCACCGCATTCATTTCAAGGAATTGGCAGCAAATACAATCCTCCGAATCTCAAAACATGGGGGTTTTGCGCAAACTGCGTCTTTTGCTTTGGGGTTTTGCGCTGATTCAGGTTTGCATTTTGGGATTCCGTTTCAGGCAAGAATGGACGTTTTTGAACTACTATCACGCAATCGTCCAAGAAGAATTGATTCCGGTTGGCAAGTATCTGGCAGCTGAGCTCGACCCTGAGGCGACCGTGATTTCCTACATGGATGCGGGAGCCGTTGGCTACTACTCAGAAAGGAAAATCGTCGATTTCGGGAGACTCAGCGACCCCTATTTGGCAAAAACGAAGCCGGCCCTGCCACAAGTCTTGGACTATTTTTTTTCGATTGATGCAGATGCCGTTGTCATGACTTCACAAGCCGAAAACGAGTTCCAATACATCGAGGAAGCAGCGGCAATCGTCTCAGATCCAAGATTTGAAGTCTTCGTACTTGCACGGCAATGGGGAAACAGCGTCGGTTTTCCTTACTGGCAGCGGGTGTACCTCAGGCAAAGGTGATCCGCACATTCTGCAACAGGCATCAAAAACACTTGGGAAAACCCGCTGGAATAGGTATTTTGGAAACGTTTTGAATCAAAATGGAATCCAATACCTTGCAGGATAAGTACCTTCAGTTCATCCGTGCGATGAGATTTGACCTCGGGCTCTACCGTGCCTTGGCCATCTTTGCCGCAACATCACTGCCTTTGTTTAGGGGAATGTTGCCCGCAGAAGGCAATGACCCTATTTGGGTGCGCCTTCTGCTTGGGGGAATCATCCTCACCATATTCCTTTCCACCTTTGTTTCCGGATTTGTCCGAAAGAAAATCGCCTATTTCGGTCATTTTGTCATCTATTCGGTCACAGGTTGGGCCACATGGCTCGTTTGGCTCAACGGGTTTGCCAACCCTTATTTGATCAACTTTTTTGTCGTCTTGCTTTTTGCCGGAATCAATTTCAAACGGCTGAGTGCTTGGTGGCCCTATGCCCTGACATTGCTTGGATTGGGCACCTTGGCTTGCCTCCTTCCGCACCCCAATGGCATTAACCTCTGGGGATACCTGCCGATGCTGGCCTTCAATCTGCTTGTTTCTGCGGTGGCAACGAGCTTTCGCATTACCATTCAGTCAGAACTCAACCGCCAAAAACATCTGGTTTCCTCGATTTTTGAAAGCAGTCCCGATGCCATTTTCATGGCCAATTCGGAGACGCTCGAGGTGACGGATTCCAATCAAAATGCACGCCTGATGTTTGGCTTGACAGGCCTCAACAACAAAGCTCAATTACATGTGCACCTGACGACGTGGCTGCAAACCTACCTCGCCGACCGGGACAGCACGGAGCGGCTTGGACGCGGGACTGGCACCATCCCTACCCTGGACAAACGCACCATCGTCGGCGAAATCGTGATCACGGAAGTGCGCTCTTCCCAAGGCAATCAACTTTTGGTGGCCATCAGCGACATTACCGACAAACAGGCGATCGCCAAACGCTTGCAACTTTCAGATGACATTCTGCAGAAGGTCGACCATATCGTTTTGGTCTGCGATGCAGACTCCAACGTCGTGTATGCTACACCTTCGGTGCGCACGATGCTGGGATATGATCCACGCGAAGTGCTTGGACAGGGCTGGTGGAACATCAAGAAAAAAAATGGTGCCGACCCAGCCGAGGACAAAAACTATATCCGCGATTTTGTAACAGGTCAAGTTCCGGCAAAAAAAGACCTCTACGAAAGCCGTCATATTGACGCCCATGGGAAGGAGCAGTTTATTCTCTGGAAAGACTCGCTCACAGCCAACGGCCTGATCATGGGGGTCGGCATGCTCAACACCAAAAACCATCGCGACGAGGTTGTGCGCAAAGTCGTCTTCTCGATTGCCGAGGGATCGTCAAAGGCTCAAAATCCCAGCGAATTTTACCAGTTCATCCACCATGAGATTCGCCGCATCATCGACACACCCAACTTTTACGTCGCGGTATATGACAGCGAAAACGACGAGGTGAGCTTTCCTTATTACTCTGATGCCGAGGACTCGGTCGTGGTCGCGCGTGTAAGCCGCAAGCGTAAGGCAGGAAACGGACTCACGGAGTATGGCATCAAACGCCGGAAGGCAGTCTTGTTGGTCAAGGATGACATTCTGGACCTGCAAGTGCGCGGACAGGTAAGCGTAGCGGGGTCAATCCCAGAGGTTTGGCTGGGTGTACCGCTGATCCATGATGACCAAGTTGTCGGGCTTATCACGATTCAAGACTACGAACGCTCAGATGCCTACAGTCAGGAAGACCTGACCATCGTGACCTTCATCGCCAACCAAGTGGCGCAATTTGTCGCGAAACTTCAGGCCGACGAGGCCCTGCGGATGAGCGAAGAGCGCTTCCGAAGCATCTATGACCAAGCTGCCGTCGGCATTGCGCAATTGACTCCCGAAGGGAAATTTTTGCAGGTCAACCAGAAAATGGAGGAGATTTTTGGCTACTCTGCCGAGGAGCTCAGCCTGATGGTCCCTGCCGACTTCACCCATCCCGACGATGTCGATCTCGGGCGTGAAGAACTCATTGACGTGCTTGACGGCAAACGCGACAGCTATACCAAGGAGAAGCGCTACCGGCACAAAAGCGGCGCGCCGGTCTATGCCCTGCTCAACGTCTCGGCCTACCGCGAAAACGGCGAGCCTATTTTCATCATCTCGGTTTACGAGGACATCACCGAGAAGAAACGTGCCCAAGGAGAAACCGAATTGCTGCTGCGCCTGAGCTCAGGCTTGAATACGGCAGAGTCGATGAACGATGCCGTCGCGATCACCCTGGAGGAGTTGGCAGGATTTGACGATTGGGGATATGCGACCGCCTATTGGCTGGATCAAGCGGGCAATTACCAGCTATGCTCCGAAAAAATTGCGGAGGATGAGACGCTTGCGCAATTGTCTGTTCATGAGCGCTTTGATACCGATGCACTCAAGCAAATGACCCTTTCGGGCAAGATTCTCTGGCATGATGATCCGGAATTGCAAACGTTTAAAGAGGTGACTGCCCTGGCAAAGGAGCTCGCTGTCAATACGGTTGCGTTCCTCCCGATCGTGCATCAAGGAAAGGCCATCGTTGTGATATGGCTGATGAGCCGAGAGGGCACTTTTGATCGAAGAAGTCTTGAAAAAATCGCCGGCGCCGTGCGTTCACAATTGCTTGCGGTCCATTTCCGCAAAATGGCCGAGGCAGCCCGTATCGAAAGCGAAAACCGTTATCGCGCCATTACCCAGGCAGCCTTCGAGGGTATCGCTATTTATCAAAATGGCCGCATTCTCGACGCCAATGCCGCCTTTGCCAAAATCTTTTCCTTTGAGCAAGAAGACTTGATTCAAATGGAATTGGCAGATCTGATTTATGCCGAGTCGCCTGAAGAAACCGTCACAGAAATTGATCGGGGCGACAAAAGCGGCGTTGAGTTCATGGGCCGCAAAAAAGGTGGCGAATCCATACACTTGGAGGCACTCAGCAGATCTGACACCTGGCAAGGGCAACCTGCACGCATTCTTGCCATTCGCGATATCACCTCCCAAAAACTGATGGAGGAAGCCCGCGAATCCGCACGCCTCGATGCACGGTTCAAGGCCTATATCCAAAACAGTTCCGAAATCATCAAGATTATCGAACCTGATGGCCGCATTGCCTATTGCAGCCCCTCTTACGCTAAAATCTTCGGGATTGAGGCTGAGTCCGTCGTCGGGATGAACAACCGCGAATTGGTCGCTGCCGAGGATCACGCAGCATTCGAAACCGCACTTGAAGAGGTTCTCAGAAGCCCATTACACAGCCTGCAGCTCCAGATTCGTGCACCCCACCAAGATGGCCATGACCGCATTCTGCAGGTAACACTGACCAACTTGATGGACGACCCCATGGTCAAAGGCATTCTCATCAGCGAAGGGGACATCACCCACGTGATCGAGGCCCAAAACTCCATGCGCGAAAGCGAAGCCAGGTTCAAGTTGCTGTTTGAGCGTTCTCCAGATGCCATTTTTGTCGAATCGGAACATGGGCAGATTTTGGACCTCAACGAAGCCGCTTGCCAATTGCATGAAATGACGCGGGAGGAATTGCTGGGTCAATTTGTGGCCGATCTCGCAGCACCGGGCGAAAGGGAAACTGTTCTTGCGACCTTCCCCGATCTCATGTCAGGCAAGATCAACTACCTTGAGGGACTTACATATACCAAAACAGGGAAAGTGGTCGGCATCGAGATACGTTGCAATGTCATCAACTTTCAGAACCGGCCGGCATTGTTGCTTCTTGTGCGTGACATCAGTGAACGCAAAAAGGCAGAGTCCTTGCTCAAAGAAAGCGAAGAGCGTTTCCGTGCGTTGGTGGAACATGCAACGGAAGCCATTTTCGTGCTCGATGTGGACGCCAATCGGTTGATTGAGGTCAACATGAATGCCGAATTGCTTTTTGGCAGAAGCAGAGAAGAGCTGATGCATATTTCTCCAGCCTCATTGAACCCTCATTATCAAGCAAATGGTGACCAAAGCATTGAAATCGAACAAGCCCTCGTCCAGCGTGCGTTGCAAGGGGAATTGATGGTCTACGAATGGCTTTTTGTCAATGCCGATCAAGAGGAAATTCCTTGCGAGATTCGCCTCAACCGTTTCCCTTCCGCAACGCGACAACTTGTGAGGGGTTCAGTCACCGACATTACTGCAAGAAAGCAGGCCGAGTTGAAAATGCAGCGTTCCCGTGAAATGCTGCGCATCCAAAACGAACATTTGATCGAGCTTGCTGCGAGCCATGAGCTCAATTCAGGAGATCTCGACGTTGCTTTTGAATACATCTCCAAAACCTTGATTGACCTACTGAAGGTCACACGGGCAGGAATCTGGCTCTTTGATGCCAACGCCGAGTGGCTTGTCTGCAAAAAAGAATTTGATACCGAGACCGGAACCTTTGTCAGTGGAGATCAACGTCGCACCGCCGAGTACCCTCGTTACTTCGAATTGGTACAGTCCCAACGCGTATTGGCAATTGAAGATGCAGCCAATTCGGATGCCGTATTGGAGTTTCGGGAGCGCTCTATCGCCCCAAAGGGCATCGCGAGCACGATTGATGCCCCCTTCAGGCACGGTGGCCGCGTGGCCGGGATGATTTGGCTGAAACAGATGCATACCAAGCGTACTTGGGAACCTGAGGAAATCAACCTTGTGGCCACCATGGCCGACATGGTGACCTTGGCCTTGCAATCTTGGGAGCGCAAAAAGGCGGAAAATGCACTGCGTGACTCCGAGCGCAACAACAAGGCTCTCTTGGACGGCATTCCCGACCTGATCGTGCGTATCACGGAAAAAGGCACCATCCTGGACTTTAAACAAAGTGACCAACAGGATTTGATCCAATTTTTTGAAGGCGCCATTGGAAGTCCGATTGAATCATTGCTGCCGGAAACGATGGCTGGAAAACTGCTTTCATTCGCCAAAAAGGCCATCGAAATCGGCGAAATTCAGCAATTTGAATCGGAGGTCATCCTGGAATCGGGGGCGACGATGGATTATGAAACGCGCATCGTGCGGAGTGGTCCACAGGAGGTGCTTGTGATCGTCAGGGACGTCACCGAGCGCAAACGCACAGAAAAGGAGCTGATCAAACGCAACTTTGAATTGGACAGCTTTGTCTATCGCGCCTCGCATGACCTCAAGGCGCCGCTCAATTCGCTGATGGGTCTGATCGGTTTGGTCGAAAGTGAAACACAAGAGGCGGCGGTGCTTTCCTACATCAAAATGATGAACAAAAGCGTCGTGAAGCTCGATACGTTCATCCGGGACCTTGCTGACTTTTCACGCAATGCCCGCTCGGAGCTCGACCATAGTCCGATCGATTGGGCTGCGATGCTCAATGAAACGCTGGAAAACCTGCAGTTTGCAGACCATGCCGACCGTATCCAGAAAAATATCGAGGTCACCTTTGAGGGGCCATTCTATTCGGATCCTGTGCGAATCGGCATCATCTTCAACAATTTGATTTCCAATGCCATCAAATACCAGAACCTGAAACGCTCTGACTCAAAGGTGGATGTCACGATCAGCAGAGTAGGCGATCAGGCCCGTATTGAAATCAAGGACAATGGGATTGGCATTGCAAAGGAGCACCAAGCAAAGGTTTACAACTTGTTCTTCAGGGCAAGTATCCAATCGTATGGTTCCGGAATGGGCATGTACATCGTCAAAAATGCAATTGAACGCCTCAAGGGACATATCAGCATGCATTCGGAGGAGGGTGAAGGAACAACCTTTGTAGTGTTGCTGCCCGATTTGGGGCCGTCCATTCCACAGGAAGCGTTGGACTAAAAAAGAAACTCCGGATGATTTGCAACCAAGGGGAGCGTATTGTCCGCCGGTGCATATTGAGGGTCGCAATGGTAGCCAAAGACGCGATAGCGGTCAGTCCATCGCATCACATGACGGTAGTAGGCATGGGCTGCGATTTCAAAATGGAAAAATACCTCGTGGAAAACCGTAGGTTCGGGCAATCCAAGTTGGGTGATTTTCTCCATCAAGAAATCTACATCACCATTGTCCCCTGAATAGACAATGCTGCTTTTTCCGTCCGAGAAATAATAAGCGTAGGTCTGCATCCATTCGACGTGCTTCCCGAAGGTGTCGACAAAACCAACTCCCTCGATCTCAGAAATGGGTCGAAAATCAATGCGCAGCGATGGATCTCCCAAGGAATGCGAAAGCAAGGCCGAAAGCGAAGCTTGGAAATCCGCGGAAGGCACATAAATTTTCATCCGCCCTTTTTGCAGCACCAAAGAATGGTATAGCACCAAACTTGAGAGGCTGCCAACATGGTCGTCGTGCAAATGCGTGATCAAAATGCCGTCAATTTTGGAGACAAGTCCCAATTGGACCAATCTCGGAAACACTGAATGCCCGCAGTCAACAAGGTAATTGGCTTCCGCCATGGAAACGATGGCAGCGGAATTTCCCAATTCGACGTCAAACGCGCCTCCCGTACCAACAAACCGAATTCCCAGTGATGTATCCATTGACCGATCAATTTTCTAGCGCAAAGTTCGGCAATATCGTCGGAAATCTCGCCTCAGACCCAAATCGCATCAGGATCCTGCATGCTTCTCGACGATGGCTTGTTGCACAACGCCCAAAATCCGACCCACCTCCGCCTCCGGATCGAGGAAGTAGTTGCGGGCCCATACCCTGTAGAGCAACCATCCGCGCCGCTCCAACAACGCCGGCCGGTAGACTTCGCGTTCCTTGGCCGACCTGCCCAGGAAATAATTGGATCCTTCGCATTCGATCCCAAGTAGGCTCTCCCCGTCTTTTCCACGCACGACCAAATCCAAACTAAAGTTGCCGTCGCTCTGGATTTGATCCACCACCAAACCCTTTGCCTCCAACTGCCGCTTCAGCTTCCCGACGTAGGCCTCATTTTCAGCAGACAATCCCAAGCCGGCGACGCCCACGGTCGCTGGAACTTGCCGCAGTTGTCCCAAAATGGTCGTCACACTGTCGGCATCGCCTCGGCTCAGGGCGCGTGCATATTGCAAATAGCGCTTGAGCAATTTGGGGCCCTCGTGCTTCGCACCTTCGACATTGAGTTCCTCGGGCTCGATGCTGCAAACGATAATTTTCTTCTTCTTGGCACGGGTGATCGCAACATTCAACCGGTTTCCTCCGCCTTTTTGGTTCAGCAAGCCAAAATTGGCCACCATTTTCCCCGCCGGATTCCGTGCGTAGCCCACCGAAAAGATCATCACGTCGCGTTCGTCACCTTGTACGTTCTCGATGTTTTTGACAAAAATTCCCTGACGCTCCTCTCCTTCTTCGCGCTCCATGGCCTGAAACAATCTCGATAGCCCCGCCTGATCCTGGGCCTGCCGCATTTGCTCCAAGCGCTCCTCCAACAAGGTGCGCACCAATTCCTTTTGGTGGTAGTTGAATGTCACGACGCCGATCGTCGGATTGTCGGGGCGATTCACCAGCTCCTCCACCAATTCGACGACTTTTTTTGCCTCGACCAAGTTGCTGTTGCGTTCCCAGACACCCTCGACTTTCACAAAGCTGATCGGCGGAATGCTGATTGCTTCATGCTTGGCAGGCGGAATGACATTCAAGCGGCTTTCGTAGAAGGCATGATTGGAGAAATTGATGAGCTCCTTTTCGGTCGAACGGTAATGCCAACTCAGCTTGCATTGCCGGAACTTGGTCCGGGCCAAGTCCAAGATGCTTTCAACTTCGAGCGCAATCGCATCCTCGACAAACGGATCTTCCTCCTCATCGACCTTGACATTGTACAGGTCAAATGGCGGCAACTGCTTGTCGTCACCCGCAATCACGCATTGGTTTCCGCGCAACATGACAGGCAGGGCGCGCTCGACATAACATTGGGAAGCCTCGTCAAAGATCACCAAATCAAAGTACCCCTTCACCATTGGAAAAATTGCCGAAACGGATTCGGGAGAGGCCATCCAACAGGGGATGAGCGTACTCAAACCATCGTCCCAGAACTGTTGCACCAATTTGCGCACTGGCCAGAGTTGCCGCTGCTTGCGCACCTGATGGCCGATTTCACGGTAAGTGACCGGGTTGTTGAGGCGGTTGTATTCGATGCGGTCGAGCATGGAATCCTTGAGCTTGCGCTGAATCAGGCCGGTGACGGTGCGCACGCGTTGCGAAACGAGTTGCCGATAATTTTCCTGCCGTTCGGGCATTTGACGGCTTGAGGGCTCGAGCAATTCAGGATGGTCGATCTCCGTCAATGCAAGCCAAGCTTGCAACATCCCTTGGTCTGCCATGCCCAACAAAACCTGTTTTTCTATCACGCCAATTTGGGGCTCCAGATGGTCCAATGCTGCTCGATGGTTGCCTGCCAAGTTGTCGAGCATTCCATCCAACTGACAGAGGTCGTCGTAGTCCCTGTCAAAACTTTGCTGGAGCTTTCCAACGTATTCCAGCGCCGATGCCGGGTCTGACAATCCAGCCGTAATTTGGGCAAGCTGCCGCGGATGCAAATACGTTTGATAAGTTAGTCCAAGGCCTTCGGCAGTGGTCAAAATGGTTTCCAAACGCCTGATATCCGACAATACCCCTTGCCAATGCGTTTCTTCAAATGTGCCAGCTTGCACTTTGGGTTTGAAGATGTCGCCCCCTTTGAAGGAGGCCCATTCGGCGACAAGATCAACATTTTTGAGTTTCTGTGCCTGCCAAACGCTTAAATCAGCCGGCAAGCCGGTCAAAGGTATGTCGGCAAAAAAAGAGAATCCGCGGAGTTGCTGCGCCAACTCCATGATCTTGGAGACCACCTCGATTTCTGCCTTGAGCAATTTCAGGTCGGCAGGGTCAATTTTGCGGTTGCGCCGTTTGAGCAACTGCCGCACATACCACCAAGCTTTGATCCATTTGAGCGAAAGGAGCCGGCTGAATTTTCCCTTTCCGCTTTCGTATTGCTCGAAGTTACGTTTCAGATCTTCATGGAGCTGCAAGGGCAAGCCGTCCAAGATTTGAAAGGCCGCTCGTTTTTCAAACAGCTTGCCCAGCTTTTCCAGATGTTCACGTAGCGCCTTGGGCTTGAGTCCATCCTTCGCGGCCGAAGCCAAGTCGGCCTTGGCTCCGGGCTGCTTGACCAAGGTCTCCAGAACAGCAAAGGGCCCAAG
Organism: Bacteroidota bacterium; assembly: GCA_016718825.1. Taxonomy (NCBI): domain Bacteria; kingdom Pseudomonadati; phylum Bacteroidota; species Bacteroidota bacterium. The sequence goes on from JADKCL010000011.1 coordinate 142,910, forward strand.
CAGCCCGGGGATTTCCCAGACTTGCAAAATGGTCCTGCCGGCAGGGCCCATGGCGAGCCAAAGGCGGTGCAATCCCTCAACTTCGGCGGGCAAGCCAGCCAATTTCCCCTGCAGGGCCGCTTTGGCGGCAAATCCCAACCTGCTCAACGAAACCCGAAACCGCCAAGGATGCGCTTCGTCAAAAAAGTCAGCATAGGCGAGAATGTTGGAAAGGCGTTCGCGGAAAACCTGCCAGGAATCTTGGTCAAAATGCACAGCAAGGGGCGCCATGTCGATCACATCCGCCTTGCGGTCGGTGCGCAAATAAAGCTCGTGTGCAGACAAACCAAAGCGGCCGCGCTGCGTGAGGGCTAAAAACAGCCGGTCAAATTGTGTTCCCAATTCGTCGATGCGGCGGCTGTCGCGCCTGAAGTCGCGGAGCCATATATCGAGCCCGAGGTCTTTGCGCTCCTCTTCAAATTTGTCGAGGTCATCAATCTGCTGCCGAATGCGGCCAAAGATTTTGTTGCGGTCGCCGCGATAGTCGTGCACGAGGGCTGCAAACCGACCCAGCCCCACTTCGCTCATCCGTTGGAAGACAACATCAAGCGCTGCGCGTTTTTGGGAACAAACCAACACTTTTTGGCCTCTTGCCAGCGCATCCGAAATGAGATTCAGGATCACTTGTGATTTTCCCGTACCCGGAGGTCCGTGCAACACGACCGACTCGCCGGCGCGCACATGCAGGAGGGCCTCCTCCTGACTTTGATCGACGGAAGCTACGAAGTAGCGGTCATCCTCTTTGGGCAGCGGCAACCCGTGCTTCGTAATGCTGTTTTCAAAATGCTTTTCCAACGAAAAAGCATCCGACTGGGCCTCGAGCACTTCGTAGTCTTGCAGCAGGGCGCTGTCGCTTTGCGGATAAATCCCCACCACAGCATGCGGCAAAAAACGAAGTTTGCCGATCGGCAGCTCATCCAGCAGCGGCTGATTCTTTTCAGGAAAGTGATCCAGCCTGAACTGAAACAACTCCGAATTGAAATGCACCGCGACATCATGGTCGGCCATTTGCTTGTAAAGGCCGTTTAAAAAGCCCTGTAAATCGGCATGACGTTCCGGCCGCTCCTCCCAAAATTCGCGTTTCAGCCTCACCTGCATGAACTTCTCGTAGGCGAGGAAAAAGGTCGTATTGAAACTCAGGTCCTCTTCCGGATGGGCTTGCAAAATCCAACGCGGCCCGCCTTGGAAATCGCGCACCAAACGCACGGGAAACAAAACCACTGGACAGCGCGCAATGCTTCCGTCCAGAAATTTCCCTTCGACAAATGGATAACCTAGAAAAAGGTCATAGGTCCCCGTTTCCTCGTAAAGCGTGGTGATTTCGTGCCAGATATTGTTCAGGCGGCGATCGGCGAGGTTGGTGGCTTCATCGCGGGCACTGAGGTTCTTGATCAAGGCAACACTCTGTCCAGCAATGATCTTCGCAAGAATGTCAGCTGCGGATTGTTGATTGAGCTGCGACAGGTCAGTGAGATCAATATCCTTGCGCGCCGACAAGCGGTTGAGCTTCAAGGAGCGGTTGGCCTGACTCAAATTGGTAAGGCGCAGTTTGTATTGATGCATCACAGAAAACATAGAGCAATACTACCAAACTTTTTTGAGGCATGGGATGCGCCTAGCGCGGCAAATCTTGTTTCGGAAGATGCAACAAGTACCTTGGCTTCAAGACGCTGGGTCTTGTGGCGGGATTCAGGAACATCAAACTCATTCTGGTTGGCGGATTGTGGGCGTAGGTTTCGAGAAATTCGAATTGAATGCCGCGCTCACGAATCTGGCGCAAGCCATCGTCATTGGTGTACACGATGGCATCCGTTTTCTTCAGCAAGGGCTTGAAATAGACAGGCCCCGGAATGGGAAGCACATTGTCGGCAGCGTAAAAATCCAAGGCTCTTCCACTGATGATGAAGCCAAAAACCCGTGGTCGCGGCTCGAGCGAACTGACATATTTCCCCGCCTGTGCAGTCGATTGATACGACATCACCGCTGGATAAAGGGTCAGGTTGAGCAGTAAATTGCAGAGGCCGAATCCTACCGCCGTCGGCCATAGAAAACGGGCCCACTCATTCTTGGTGCGGAACATATCGATGGAAACGACAGCTGCGAGCAACATAAAACCGATTTTGGGCAGCAGTGGTTGTTCAGGGAATGCCACGAAGGCAAGCAACAACACCAAGATGACGGCCAAAAACCAGAACACGCGGTGAAAGACCTGAAAAAACTTTTTCCAAGGTTGGAGTACCAAGTTTTTGTGCATCTCCATTGCAAAAGCGGCCGTGAGAATCGCTGCGAATGGGTAAGTGACAAAAATATAGTGGGGCAACTTGAACTTGGAAAAACACAAAGCGGTGAACACCAATAAAAATCCACCTATTGCGATCCCTTCCGCGCGTGACGGCAACAAAAATCCCGCACGGAACAAGCGTATCCCCTCCTGAACCAAACCGCGCAGAAAAATCGCGGTCCAGGGCAAAAAAGACCAGGCAAAACTGTGCACGAAGAAAAATGCGGTTGCGTTGTTGCTCCATTCACTTTCTCCCGTTACACGTCCGAAGCTCTGTGTCCATAAGAAGAAGGTAATGCCATGTTCACCATACTGCTGGTATTGACCAATCAAAAACGGCGTGGTGATCAAAAGGGCCACGGGTATCACCAGCAGCCATTGCCACCGAAACAGCGCCGCCCAATCGCGGCGCAACAAAAGATCGGCCCCAATTGCAAATCCAGGCGCAATCAATGCCAAAGGTCCTTTTGCCAACATTCCCAATCCAAGAAACGCTGCGCCCAACAACAGGTGCCAAAATAATCCGCCACGTGACCAAGACACGAGCAACCACAATCCCATCACCATCGGACCGATCAAGTACATATCGGTCTTGACATCGTGGTTCATCAGAAAAAATGCTTGTGTACTCGCCAGGATCAACCCCGCCAATCTGCCGGTGGCTCGATTGTAAAGCAATCCGCCCAAGCGCTCTGTTCCATAGATTGCCATCATGGAAAACAACACCGATGGAAGTTTATAGGCCCAATTGGAAACGCCAAACAATTTGAACGACAGCGCCGACATCCAAAACACCATCGGAGGTTTGTCCAGATAACCGTGGGCATGATCATAAAGGTGCAGATAATCGCCGCTCCGCATCATGTCGCGGCCCATCGCCGCATACTGCGCCGCATCAATCTCCATCACATCGATCCACATTCCTGCAACGTATGCGGCAAAAATGACGGCATAAGGAAGGTACCTACGGATGTCGGATGGAACGTCCATTTCGAGGAGATTGTAATCGAATGCGAATTTAACCTCTCGTGCAACTGTTTACAAGCTTGCGATTGGGGCAATATCAACACCAAAGCAATTGCTATCGCCCGCAAACCCCAGAAAACGGCAGGCTTCCTTACACGTATTCGGTTATACGAACCCGTATTTGCTTTCAATTTCGAACAAATCCGAGCGAAATAATCAATATCCATTATCAATGAGCCAAAATATCTAACACATCAGCAACCCAGACATCTTGTCGTCGTACAAATTGTCAGAAAGCGCTCGCGGAGAGGTTGCCACGAGGTCTTCGAAAGAAATTCAACGATTGCAGAAAATGGGAGTGTTGTGCCATACATGTCAAGGTTCGGGAAGGTCCTCAGGAATGGGTCCTGCAGCGATGCGCCTTGGCAGTATGGCTTGTAACTTCTGCGAGGGACGCGGTTACAGACACGACAATCGGCGAACTGCCGAGGCGGCTACGGTCGAAGTTGGCAAGGTGCTGGCTTATGACCCGATGATTGGGACGGCCTATGTTTTCGTGGAGGAAACCTTGCATCGTGGCGACAACTTGATCGCGATTTGCCATGGCTTGGCAGTCGAATTCGAGCTCCGCACAATGGTAGTAGCTGGCATGAACATGCCGATGGCGCTACGTGGTTGGGAAGTGGCCATGCTTGTGCCGCAGCACTTGCAAGCCGGAACATGGATCATGCGTTTGGAAATTTGAGATTTAAATAGATTGAGATTGAGGAGGGCGTTTGCGAAGAGGCCGTTCACTGCGAAGTGGACGGCTTCGTTTTTTGTGCAGAATGCGGTGAGGAGGGAAACGCAGTGTGAGTTTGAGGGCGAGTGAGGAGGGCAAGTTTGAGAGTGAGCGAGGAGGGAAACGCAGTGTGAGTTTGAGAGTGAGTCAGGAGGGAAACGCCTTCGGCGTTTTGTCGGGGTAGCAGGATTCGAACCTGCGGCCTCGTCGTCCCGAACGACGCGCGCTACCGGGCTGCGCTATACCCCGTGAAACGGGGCAAATTTAGAGGATCTCTTTTTTATTTTGCAAGCCCATTTCGGCTCTGAATGCCCTTAAAAGCTCATTTTTCCCAACGCACATGGTTACGGCGTTTCTGCCATCTTGACCATGAGTGCTTCCAAAAAATCCTTGGCTTGGGCGTTGGTGCAGGTATAATTGTTAGCCATCATGGCAAAACAGAGGCGCTTGCCCGACTGCGTCTCCACGTAGCCCGCGTAGGTGCGCACACGGGAGATGTATCCGCTTTTGGCCCAAACATTGCCTTCCGCGGCGGTACCCTTGCACATGTTTTTCAGCGTCCCCGGGCAAGTCGCCAATCCCGCTACCGGCAACGAATTGAAAAAATCCTGGAACCACGGCTGCGAGACATTGTTGCGCAAGATGCTTGCCAGCTGATTGGGCGTCACCCCGTTGTAGCGACTCAATCCGCTGCCGTCCATCATGTGCAGACCCTCGACAGGGATGCCCTTGCTTTTCCAGAATTCGGCGATGGCTTTGGTTCCGCTTTCATTGGAACCGTCTTTGAGCTGCGTATAGCCGATCATCTTTACCAGGTGCTCGGCATACAGGTTGATGCTCTTTTTGTTCAGCCAATAGACGATGTCCTTGAGGGGCGGCGATTGATGGGTATAGAGTGTGATGCGTTCGGTCGGAAGAGGTTTAGCTTCCATGGCCATCAGGCGCGAGGTTGTGGCTTTGCCGGTGACACCGATCGAATCGGCCAAGAGTGCGTTGCGCAGGCATTGGACGGTGAACAGGGCCGGATCGGGAATCGAACCTTTGATCACAAAGGTGTCGCCCATCGGAACAGTGCCGCGCAAGGTGCGCAGGAAGGTGTATTGCGCGCCGTAGACAAACCCGTTGTCGCCGGAACTTGCACTACCTGTGCGCATTTCATTCACAAATTTGATGTCTGGCATCGGCGGATTCGTCCCGATGAATTCGGCTTTTGACCCGACAGACTTGCCCGGCAGAAATTTGACTTCGTAGCTGTTTTCATTGAAACTGAGTCCGCAGGCACCTGCCCCGTAGTAATTGCCGATGTCACTCCAGACCCAAGTGCTCGGCGTCAAGGCATCCTCAAAAATCGTTGCATCGCCGATGATGTCCCCTTCGATACGGGTCACGCCTTTTTCGCGGAGCTTCTTCACCCAGATCGTCAAGAGGCTTTGCATGTCGGTCCCCCATTGATACCGGTCCGAACCCAAGCTCGGGTCACCACCACCTTTGATGATGACGTTGCCTTTCAGCACGCCCCCTTCAATCGTGCCGCTATGCTCCAAAACGGTCTTGAATTTGTAATCCGGACCCAGAATGTTCAGTGCTGCAGCTGAAGTCACCGTCTTCATCGTGGAAGCCGGCAGCAAGCTTTCATCCGCCCTTTCCTTCTCCAGGAGTTTCCCCGATTCGACATCGTACAATGCAAATCCGAATTGACCATTTTTCATGCCCGGCAAAGCCTTGATGCGGTCGAGCTCTGCGCGCACGTGCTTGGTTTGGATGCTCGGCTCAGCGGTCTGCGCCGCCAACGGCAACGCAATTGTCGCGATCACCACGCCCATGAGCCAGGAATACATTCGGAAAAGCAAGGCAAACTTCATTGGCGCAAAGTTACAGGCGATCACCCTGAAGGTATCCACAAGAAAAACATCGGTCGGCGCATTCGTCCAACGCAATGACCACCTTTGAACCAATACGGGCTAAAACGACCTATTGTTTGGCAATTCGTCTCACCGAATGGCCGCCACCCTTGTGGCGCATGTGCAACAGGTAGATACCAGGGTCATATTCCTGCAAATTGATCTGTTGTGTGTTCAGGCCAAGATTCACTGGCACATCCATCAACTTGCGGCCCTGAATGTCCCATACCTCAATGGAAACCACACGACAAGGCTCGGGATTTTCATCGATCAGTTGTAGTTCACCATCATTGGGATTGGGGAAAAATAAAAATGCCCCACAGAAGTCTGTTGTTGGTTCGCCGTGGCTTCCCAAAACCGTATCACGCACGATGAATGCCGACATCATGCCGCCGTCCTCATGAAAAAGGTTGTGGCAGTGGTACATATAAGGTGTCATCTCGTCGGCGAAGTCATCAAAGCGTGTGATGAACTTGACCGTGTCTCCCGGTTGGAGCAAAACAACATCTTTCCGACCGCGCAGGTGTGCCGGCGGATTGTTGCCGTTAAATTCGATCACGTGAAACTGCACATCGTGGATGTGAAAAGGATGCGCGATATCGGTCGCATTGATGAGCTCCCAGATTTCGGTATCGCCAAGGTTGACTGTATCGTTGACCGCATCGTGGTCAAACAAGGCACCATTGATATAAAAAGGAAAACCTGACGAATCCACCGTGAAGACTTTGGTGCGGACCCTTGCCACGTTTTGAATGTTGGGCAGGTCGTAAGTTCGCAACTGCGAAGGCAAGGAGGTGACGGGATTTGCGGTCTGTGCAATAATTCGGAAGTCAAGAATCGGGAAGTTGTTTCCGTCCAACGGATTGCCGGGGCCGCCGCCGGGGCCTTGCGGGCCACCGGAAATGCCATCCCCCATCTCTGAATTGTTGGCCATCAACGGGAAGTTTGTGGTTTGGTTGGTAAAGTCTACCACGACATCCGCTCTTTCTCCGGGCGCAAGCAAAATACGCGTCACGGCCAGCGGTTGCTCCAACAATCCGCCATCGCTGGAGATCTGCCAAGCAATGTTGGTCGGTGGAAATCCGAGGTTGTACACCCTTTGGTTGGAGGCATTGAGCAGTCGGAAACGCACCATTTGTGCAGGCACTTCGATGTAGGGATTAAGTGTGCCATTGATCATCATGGTATCACTGAGCGCCTCATAGATGAAGGCATTGGTGAGGCTGTCAAAGGATTTGTCTTGGATGATGAGGGGAAAATCGTCCACGCCATACGTCCGAGGGAGGCCGAGCGCGGCTTCCAGGGAGTCGTGAACGATGATCATGCCCGCAGCGCCTTTGTACACTTGCTCGGTCGTATGCTCATGGAGGTGCGGATGGTACCAAAAGGTGGCGGACTCATCCAGCACCGTGAAGTCTGGCGACCACGTGGTCCCCGGCGCGATGGGTGTATGCGGGCCGCCATCGTCCATCGCCGGCACATGCAATCCATGCCAGTGCATGGTACTGGTATCGCTCAGGCTATTGGTGACGTTCATTTGGACGGCTTGTCCGCGTTGCAAAATCACGGTCGGGGCCAAATAGGGTTTATTGATCCCGTAGGTAGCGGTGGCATTCCCGGGAAGAAACTGTACCGTGGAGGGCGCAATTTCCAAGTTGATGACCGCACCGGAGAGGGTGTCTGGAATTGTCAAGGGATTCGGGCTTTGGGCAATGGCGCCAGAAATGATCCAAAAAATTACGAATACTGTAAAAGCTGTCCTTTTCATGCGTCTTGAGATGCCCTTTTCGTTTCAAACCTTTGCAAGGCGGCTCAAATTTGCGAATTTTTTATTGGTCAACTTAAAAACCCGGGCAAAGAAAAGAATCCCTGCAACCCCGGGGAGGGGTCAGCAGGGATTCACCAAAGCGTTGCAATTATAATCTTTTGATCAAGCAGCGCGGTTCACCTCGCTGCGCGAGCGGGAAACGGGAGCTGCAGGGGCACCATGGGCACCATCTTCGTAAGGCGAATCTTCATTGGTGTGCTTGGCGCGCATCGCATAGATAGGATCCCAACCACCGAGGCCAGTTACAATCGGATAGATTGCCAAAACTCCGATCAAGGCCAATGGGCTGTGAATCAACCCGCCAATCACGGCTGCAAAAACCATCCCAAGAAACACTCGGATGATACATTCTCCTATGCTGATGTTCGCTTTCATAGACTTCTGATTTTTAAACTGTTTTTTCTCGACTTGATAAGTCAAAGTTGGCAGCTTGATCTGTCGTGGCCGATGATCTGGCTCAGGAAAAAAACTGATTGTGGTCACCGTTGGGGTGGTTTTTGAGATGGAAGTCTCCGAATCTGCGGCCAACCATGTTGGCGAGCCATTGTTGTCGCTATCTTGCAGCATGGTTGTGCTTCCTACCGGAATGCAATACCCGAATGTTCATCTCAAAATCGACTCATGCCTGCGCGCGTAATTCTGATTCCCACCCCCATCGGCAACCTCGAAGATATCACATTGAGAGCCAAAAGACTGCTTCAGGAAGCGGATTTAGTAGCGGCCGAAGACACGCGGGAAACCGGCAAATTGCTCAAGCTGCTCGGCATTGAGCGGCCATTGACCGCGTTGCATCAGCACAATGAGCACTTCAAGGTAGGTACACTCCTGGAACGCGTCGCCCAAGAGGGCCTTACCCTTGCATTGGTTTCCGACGCCGGCACGCCGGGGATTTCCGACCCGGGCTTTTTGTTGGTCAGGGAGGCGATCGCGGCTGGAATCCCTGTGGAGGCACTCCCCGGCGCTACGGCTTTTGTTCCTGCACTTGTCGCAAGTGGCTTGCCCTGTGACCGGTTTGTTTTCGAAGGATTCCTTCCACAGAAAAAGGGACGCAAAACCCGCCTCGATGCCTTGCATGAGGAGGTGCGCACGATGGTCTTCTACGAATCCCCGTTCCGCATCCTCAAGCTCATGGAGGAATTCCAAAAGCATTTCGGGCCTGACCGCCAAGTTGCCGTTGCACGTGAATTGAGCAAATTGCACGAGACCTATTACCGGGGCAGCGTACAGGATGTCATCCAACAACTGAAAAATGGAATTCTCAAGGGGGAAATGGTCGTGGTATTGGCTGGCAAGGAATAAGCCGTATTGGCTCATCCTTTTGACCGGCCTCTTGCTGGCGGCCTCGTTTCCGCCATCACCCCTGAATTACCTCATTTACATCGCATTCGTTCCGGTTTTTGTCTTGTTTGAAACGGGAATCGTCCCCGAAAGACAGCCCGAAGACACCATTTTCCTTCCCTTCAAACGGGTCTTGTTGGTTTTGTGGCGAATTGGCACCTGGCAATGGATCTGGCGAAAAAGTACCCGGGGCTTGAAAGTTTTCCGCTATCGCCGCCGCACCATTTCCGGCAATGCCCAACTCTTCCGCTACAGCTACAGCATCTTTTTCATTTGGAATGCGCTCTGCTGTTACTGGCTGATGCTCACCGCCCTCGGCGCCAACAGTGTGCAAGTCGCCTTCGTGAATGTCATGGCGGGCATTCTCGCAATTGCCTTGAACCCCGTTTTGATGTCGATTCCCTGGCAATTGCACTCCCGGCTCCGTCATTTTTTGGCTCCCGAACTCTCCGCACTTGCACTATGCTCCTTTTGGATCGCCTTTGAATACCTTCATTTCAACTGGGAACTTGCCTGGCCATGGCTTACGCTTGGCCATGCCTTGAGCTTCCATCCCGAAATGATCCAATATGCGGAATTCACCGGGGTGCTCGGAATCTCCGCACAGATTCTCTTGGTCAATGTTTTGGCTTACGTAGCCGTGCGCCACATGCGGGCAAGCTTGACAAAGTCCGGCATTTCATTGCTGGGGGCCGTTTTGATTTTCGCCGCCCCGTACTTGATGAATGTCCCTTTGACCAACCCGGCTCGGCAAGCCTTTCAAAGCAATGACAGTCTACGGGTCAGGATCATTCAGCCCGACCTCGATCCCTTCGTCCAACGCAGCAACATCAGCACGCAGCAAACCATTGACCAGTTTGTCACTCAAATCACATCGCAACCTTTGGACAGTGGCACGATCGTTTTGCTTCCGGAAAAGGCAATTGACCAGCCCTTGGATCCCGTGGCCATTTTGAAGGGAAGGCTGATGGCACCCTTGTGGGAAATTGTCGATTCCTATCACGTGGAAATTTTGACGGGCATCGAAGACGTCGAGACCTACTCCGACTTGGTGACGCCACCGATCAGCGCCCGCCAAGGATATGGAATCGTGGGCGGAAAACGCAAGCTCGTCTACACCGACCACTACAACAGTGCCTTGATCATGCATGCCGACCGTAGCACGTTGGTTTATCGCAAGGGACATCTGGTGCCGATGGTGGAACGGGTGCCTTTTCTCAAGGGTCTACGCGCACTGAAATTTTTGCGCATCGACCCCGCAAAGGGCATGGAAAGTTATGGCAGGCCGGATTCGATCCAGCTTTCGCATACACAATCGGGCATCCCTACCAATATTTTAATCTGCTACGAAAGCGCATTTGGTGACCACACCCGACGCAAGACGCTTATGGGCGCACAATGGATTGCGATGATCACCAACGATGCCTGGTGGCGGCAAAGTTCGGGGTACGTGCAGCATGCTGGGCTATGTGTGATCCGAGCCATTGAAAATCGGCGTGCCATCGCACGGTGTGCCAACAATGGCCGCAGCATGTTTGTCGATGCCCGCGGTGAAATTACACAGGCCACAGACTACAGTGTCCCGGCCGTGATCGAAGGAAATGTTCCATTGTACACCTACACTACTTATTATGTGCGTCACGGCGACTATATTGGCGAGATTGCTTTGGGGATGTCGGGAATTCTGACACTTTTGGGCATTTTGTTGCATTACAGGCGTAAAAAGCAAAAACTTGATTCATGAGCCAACATCCTGAGTTGTCAACTGCCTTCGTTGCCCAAACCAAGGCCATCATTGCTGAAGTGGCTACTTTCATCCTACATGAACGCCAGACATTCGGCCCGGAAAAAATTGAGCACAAGGGTCCGAGCGACCTCGTTTCCTATGTGGACCGCACCGCGGAGACCATGCTGCGCACGGCATTGGAGGAATTGCTGCCCGACTCCGGCTTCATCGGGGAGGAAGGTGGTGGTCATCATGAGCAGGCAGAATGGCGGTGGATTGTCGATCCATTGGACGGTACCACCAACTTCATTCACAATGTGCCCGCTTATTGTATCAGTGTCGGCCTGCAGCACAAGGGCACCACGCTGCTGGGAGTCGTTCACGAAGTTCCTCATTCCGAAGTTTTTTGGGCTGTCAAGGGCAAGGGTGCATTCCTGGGAGAGCAAAAAATCCAGGTAAGCACTGCCGCGCACTTGAACGAGGCATTGCTCGGGACGGGGTTTCCGACTGCCATTTTTGAGCAGGCAAGTGACTATTTGGCAGCGATCCAAGATTTTTTGGCGCAATGCCACGGTGTCAGGAGATTTGGCTCGGCAGCCCTTGATTTGGCTTATGTCGCTTGCGGCAGGCTCGATGGATACTTCGAAATCGGCCTAAAAGCTTGGGATGTGGCCGCAGGGGCACTTTTGGTCACAGAAGCTGGCGGCGCGGTATCGGCCATTGAGGAGGGGGCAGATTTTCTATTTGGCAGGCAAATTGTAGTGAGCAATGCCAAGCTGCAACAAGCCTTGCTTTTTGTCCTCAGAAAGCACTTGGTTCGTTGACGCCAAAATCCTCGGTGTCGGTTTCCTCAAAATCGATCTCTACTGGATGGGCAATTGATGGGCCATTCCCAACTATTTCCTTAACTTTGTCGCGATTTTTCTATACTGATTTACTATGCTTAAACTGCTTCAGAAACTATTCGGCAACAAACAGGACAAGGATGCCAAAGAGCTCCGTCCTTATGTCACCAAAATTCTTGCCGAGTACGTCAAGCTTCGCAACATCTCCGACGACGAACTTCGCGGACGGTCAGATATTTTCAGGCAGCGGATTCAGAACCACATCAAAGAGGTTTCTGCCGAGATCGCAGCCAAGAAAAAGCAAGCTGAGACCACCGAGGACCTTGTCGCTTCCGAGCGCATGTATGAGGAAGCCGAAAAGCTACGCAAGAAGCGCAATGAGCAAGTGGAGCAAGTGCTCATGGAGATTTTGCCAGAGGCATTTGCTGTGGTAAAAGAAACCGCGCGCAGGCTTTCTGAAAACAAGGCCCTCACCGTCACAGCGACGGATTGGGACCACAAAATGGCTCAAAACAAGCCCAATGTGGTCATCGAAGGCGACAAAGCGATTTGGAAAAACAAATGGCTCGCTGCCGGCGGTGAAATCGAATGGAACATGGTGCACTATGACGTCCAGCTCATGGGTGGCGTGGTACTCCATACCGGAAAAATTTCGGAGATGGCGACGGGTGAAGGCAAGACCCTCGTGGCCACCTTGCCAGTTTACCTGAATGCCCTTACCGGCATGGGCGTGCACCTTGTAACGGTCAACGATTACCTTGCACGACGCGACTGCGAATGGAATGGCCCGCTCTTCCAATTTCACAAGATCAGCGTCGATTGCATCGACTTTCACGAACCCAACTCAGACGAGCGTCGTCAAGCCTATTTGGCAGACGTCACTTATGGAACCAATAACGAGTTTGGCTTCGACTACCTCCGCGACAACATGACCACCAATCCCGACTTCCTTGTGCAGCGGGAACACCACTATGGCATCGTCGACGAAATTGACTCGGTCTTGATCGATGAGGCGCGTACGCCTTTGATCATTTCCGGACCGGTGCCGCGTGGCGACATTCAAGAATTTAATCAGCTGAAGCCGCGCGTGGAAAAGCTCATGCGCAATCAACAGCGCATGGTTACCACCTTGATCGCCGAAGGCAAAAAAGCCATGGAATCGGGTGACAAAGAAAGTGTCAAGGAAGCTGGACTCAAGCTTTTCCGTGCACACCGTGGTCTGCCCCGCTACAAAGCATTGGTGAAATACCTTTCGGAGCCAGGCATCAAAAGCGAAATGCTCAAGACGGAAGGTTATTATCTTCAGGACAAGGGCAAAAACATGCATATTGTCGATGACGAATTGTATTTCACCATCGACGAAAAAAACAATCAGGTTGAGCTTACTGAAAAAGGTCGCGAATTGATCACCGGCGAAGGTGAGGATTCCGATCTCTTCGTGATGCCCGACGTCGCTTCGCGCCTGCATGAAATCGATGGCAGCAAGGAACTGACAGACGAAGAAAAGCTTCGTCAGAAGGATCTTTTAGCCCGTGAATTCGCAGAGAAGTCAGACCGCTTGCACACGATCAACCAATTGGTAAAGGCCTACACCTTGTTTGAGCGCGATATTGAATACATCGTCGACGAAGGAAAGGTCAAGATTGTTGATGAGCAAACCGGCCGTGTTTTGCCTGGTCGCCGCTATTCAGATGGTTTGCACCAAGCCATTGAAGCCAAGGAAAACGTGACGGTTGAAGCTGCTACACAGACATTTGCAACAGTTACGCTCCAGAACTTCTTCAGGATGTACCACAAGCTTTCGGGCATGACCGGTACCGCTGAAACCGAAGCTGCGGAGTTTTTCCAGATCTACAAGCTTGATGTCGTGGTGGTTCCAACCAACCGTGCCATCGTGCGCAAGGACGACGAAGACTTCGTGTACAAAACGAAGCGAGAAAAATACAACGCTGTCATCGACGAGATTGAAAAGCTGCGTCAAGCAGGTCGGCCGGTTCTCGTAGGTACTACCTCGGTCGAAGTTTCCGAGTTGCTGAGCAGGATGCTGCGTGTGCGCAAAATCGAGCACAACGTCTTGAACGCAAAGCAGCATCAGCGCGAAGCTGAGATTGTCGCCGCAGCAGGTCTTGCTGGCAACATCACGATTGCAACCAACATGGCTGGTCGTGGTACCGACATCAAGCTCGGCCCGAATGTGAAACAATCAGGCGGTTTGGCCATCATCGGTACCGAGCGCCATGAATCCCGCCGGATTGACCGGCAGTTGCGTGGTCGCGCAGGTCGCCAAGGCGACCCGGGAAGTTCACAGTTTTATGTATCGCTTGAAGACGATTTGATGCGTCTTTTTGGTTCTGAGCGCATCAGCCGCATCATGGACCGTATCGGCATCAAGGAGGGCGAAGTGATTCAGCACTCCATGATCACCAAGAGCATCACCAACGCGCAGAAAAAGGTCGAAGAAAACAACTTCGCCATGCGCAAGCGCTTGCTGGAATATGACGACGTCATGAACAGTCAGCGCGAGGTGATCTATCGTCGCCGCCGCAACGCCCTCTTTGGCGACCGCATGCGCCTCGATTTGGATACCATGCTCTGGGACGTCTGCGCCAAGCTCGCAGCGGAATACTATGAAATTTCAGACTACGAAGGCCTGCAATTTGCGACCATTCGCATGCTGTCATTCGATCCGGAGATTTCTGAAAAGGAATTCAACAAGCTCAACCAAGAGGCTTTGGCTGATCGCTTGTATGATGCTGCAAAAAGCTTCTACAAGCGCAAAACGACGCACTTGTCTGCAGTGACCCTCCAAGGTTTGCAGAGCATTCGCGACCGCGAAGCCCGTGTCGAAATGGTGGACATCCCCTTCAGCGACGGCACACGCAAGATGCGCATTGTGGTCAACCTCGATCAAGCATTGGCAACCAAGGGCGAGGATGTACCGCGTACATTGGAGCGCTCCGTGATGCTGCATGTGATCGACGACAAGTGGAAAAACCACCTGCGTGAGATGGACGAGTTGCGTACTGCGGTACAAAACGCGGTTTACGAGCAAAAGGATCCTTTGGTGGCCTATAAGTTTGAAGCTTATCAATTATTCCAGGAGGCCTTGGGTCAGGTGAATGAGCAGGTGATCTCCATGATCTTCAAGGCCGATTTGGATATCCAAGGTGACCGCGAAGAGAAGGTTCAGGAAAGCCGCGTCCATCGCGACGACTTTTCCAAGATGAAGGCCAACCATGGCGCCAACTTGGAAGCACAGCGCCGCGAAGCCGCAAAAGGCTTGAGTACAAGTGGTCCAAGCGAACCTGCCGAGCGTCCATTGACGCGTGCAGAACGCCGTATCCAAGACCGCAAGGGTCCAAAACGCTAAAATGCAACCCCGGCATTCGGGGTTGCGTATTGCAACTTGTGTTGAAAACGTGTTGAATCGCCTTTGAGCGCGACCAAAGAAAATTGAAGCATTCTAGCAGATTGCATGAACATTGAGCGAAATACTGGTTGGAAGGGCTTTTTCCTGCTCTTGACTGTGCTTTTGACAAGCACGCAGGCAACGGCGCAAAAGGAAACCGAGTCGGTTGAAAAATACCGTGTGGTGTATGATTTTACCGCCCCACAATACGAAATCGTTGGTGACGGCAGCTCCACGACGGATGTTCGCCCAACCGTTTCCAGCGACTCCCTTGGCGTCTACTACTATTTTGACGAGGGATTGCCCCACCTTCTCGACTTGCACAAACGCGGTAATCAAAGCACTTCTGAAGGTCCGGGTTTCCGGATTCAAATTTACGCCGGGAGCAAGATGGAAACCGCCAACGAAGCGAAAACCGACTTCCTGCAAACATTTCGCACCGCCAACATGGAGGTTTACAAAGACTGGAACCCGCCTCATTTTTGGGTTAGGGTGGGTGACTTTCTGTCGCGTAACGAGGCCATGAAGCAACTCTCACAAGTTCGCACCGTGTTTCCCGATGCCTTTGTCGTGCAAGACAAAATCAAGCTTCCAAAGTACAAGAAGCAAACTCACCACGACTGATTCCGCTTTCAACAGGTTTTTGTCTGTCGATTTTCGCTAATTTGGCCGTATCCAATCGGTCAAAATGAATTCTGCGCCCAATTACAAGGCTAGCTTTCTTCTCTTCGCAGCCCTTCCTGTTGTCTTTTTCTTGCTGTTTGGCTTTCACGGAATGGACATTGCCGACCGCGGATTCATTCCTGCATTTGCGCACCGGATCGTGTCTGGAGAAGCCATTTATCAAGACTTCTACTACGTACGGCCACCGGTTACGCCCTACCTCCATACCTTCGAAATGCTCTTGTTTCCGGAGACAATGGAAATGGTCGCCTACCGCTTCTTTTTCTATGTCTTTGTATGGCTTTCGGTCCTGTTCAGCATTTTGAGTCTGCGTAAATTCTTTGACTTCCAAAAAATCGGGATTTCGCCTTGGCTGCTCGGGTCCATGGGGTTCCTTCTTTCGGTCCATAATTTCTTTATCGCGCCATGGCATACGCTTGACGGCATTGTGTTCGCATCACTCGGGATTTACCTGATCAGCTTGGGACAACGAATCGGCTATCTTGTTGCGGGCCTTTGCTCCCTTGGGCTTGCTGCCATGACCAAACAGCCTTTTGCAATCGTTCCAATAGCAGGGTTGGTCCTACTCTTCTTTCTCTATCCCTGGAAAAAGGCGGTCCTCGCCGTCATTGGAGCCGGACTTGTTGGGGTGGCTGCGATCGCGGTGATTGAATACCTGCTTACGCCAAGCTTTAATTTCTTCGAAACCATGATCGCCCAAACCACTGGCGTGACCTCCTTCGAAGAAATGAAATGGAGCGCTTTCAAACTTTACGTACGGCCTGCCATTTTCACCTTTGTTCCCTTGGCTGTGATTTGGTACGTACTCAAATACCAATTAAGGAGTCCCTTCACGGGCAAGGTGATGGCGGCACTTGGCTTTTTGGGAATTCTTGCTGTTGCTATTGGTCCTTTATGGATCACCCTTCAGGATGGACAGTTTGTAATGCCAAAATCCGGATTTTACCACGCGTTACTGTTTAACGGAGGGATGATCGCGCTGTTGACCATTTTAAAGAGAGAAAGAAGAGGTCTGGCGGTGTTAATCACCATGATGGTTGTGGCTTGGGCAAGCAGTGTTTCTTGGGGTTATGCGACGCCCGTGCTCTACTCCTTTCCAAGCTTGTTTGCAATTGTCTATTTCGTAGGCATAGTTGCTGGATTTTCCCCTCCGAAATGGTTTTGGCCATCAGCGGCATCGGTTTGCCTCCTTTGTATAGCTTCGTTGAACCTTTTTGTTTACGGGGATGATTTCCGTTCAGAAATGACCCATGACCTTGGCACCGTTTTCCCTAGACTGAGTCATATCCATGCTGGGCAGCAACAATTTGACTACTACAATGAATTGAGGCAGTTGAACGAAAAATATGGTGAAAACTTTACCGTGTTGCCAAGCATGCCTGCGGCGCATTATGTGACCAATACGCAGCCTCGCATTCCCGCTGATTGGATTCATGATGCTGAAATCAACTACGCAGTTGGCATTGCCAAGACCATTTCCATCTTGGATGGTTCACCTAACTACGTTTTTGCGCTCAAAGACGAATTGCACCGTGCCGATGAGTCGGGAACATTCCGTTGCAGTGTGTTGCGTCATGTGATGGACACTTGGACGCAAATTGATGAAACAAAGGAATTTCTTGTCTTCGACAACCGGAATCTGATCAACGCTGCTGATTGATCAGCTGATAGAGTTCGTCGAGTTTCGGGGAGATTACAATTTCCGTGCGGCGGTTGCTTGCGCGGGCTTCAGGCGTACTGCCCTCCACCTTTGGAACAAACTGTCCGTGGCCCGCCGGAATGATCCGGGTAGGCTCCATTCCATTTTGCACAAGAATGCGCACAACTTCGGTGGAACGCATCACGCTCAGATCCCAATTGTCTTTGATGTCGCCGAGATTGCTCACCGGCATATTGTCGGTATGGCCTTCAACCATGATGGTGACGTCCTTTTGTTCCTTGAGTGCATTGGCAAGTCCGGCCAAGGCCTTTTGCCCGTTGGCATCGATCTTGGTGCTGCCGGTTGCGAAGAGGAGCTTGTTGGAAAGCGAGACATACACCTTGCCATCGATCACCTCCACAGTCAAGCCCTGATCCTTGAAACCCAACAAAGCATCGGTAACGCGCTTCTGAATGGCATTCATCAAGGAATCGCGTTGCTTCAATCGATTTTCCACATCGGCGAGGCGGTTTTCGCGTTCATTCAAGACGCCCTCCATAAAGGAAATCTTCTTGTCCCTTTCGTTGAGATCGCGTTGCAAGCCTTCCATTTGATCGACGAGGCCGCGCATTTTCTCATTCCCCTGGTTTTTGAGCTTTTGATAGTTACTGCTGATCTGCTCGTTTCTCTCACGCAGATCACCGATATCGCTGCTCATTTTGCGGTACCCGCTTCCTAGGCGCATTGTGTCATTGGCGAGCTTGGTGCGATCCTCTTCACATTGATTGAGTTTCATCTGCAGCTCGGCGACATCTGACTTGAGTTGATTCAAGGACTTGTTCCGGGAATCAGCCATGTCTTGCATTTTGTCTTTGAGGGCCTCCATCTCGCCATACTTCTTCTTGGAGACACAAGCCGTTGTTGCCAAGGAAAGGGCAATCATCCAGACTACTATTTTAGAAATGCGCATACGAATCTCAATTTATACTTCTTTTCGCCAACAAAATTAGAATCGTCGCGCATTTCGTCTAGGCTTGGTTTTTCACATTGTCGAAATCCCGCAGCCTGAATTGTACAATAAACAAGTCATTCAGCCATGCAGAGCATGTCCGTTCAAACATAAAGCATGAAAAATGGGGCGAATTGCAAATGTAGGGCAATAAAAAAAGGCCACCCTCTCGGATGGCCTTCTGCTTATTTTTTCAGCAAGATCAATTGCCGGCTGCTGGCTTCGAGAGGAAATCACCAACCTGATCAAGGTTGTATTTTGACTTCTCGCCTTCGCAAACAATTTCTGTCTTGAATTCTGTGTAGATGTAGCGATTGGCTGCACTGCGGGTAGGCTGAAACTTCAGATCCTTGATCACGCCGGGAACCAATGCTGCAATTTTGGGGTCATTGACTTGCATGACGCGGCTATTGATCACGCGACCGGTGTTGGGATCCGTTTCGAGCTCAACCAATGCTTGCGCCAATCCACAGTAACCTTCTTTGCGCAATGCCACGCGAAGGTTGACGCCAAAGGTAGATTCGTCAGAATACTTGACCTCAGAAGTTCCCTTGGTATCAATATTGATATCAATATCTGCATGCGTCTCTTGGTGGGATGCATCAGGTTTGGCATCGCCTCTTGAGACATACTCAATTTTCTCTTGTGGTGGCAATTTGATCGGGCCGCCTGGCTTCACCGTTTTTGTAGCGACTGGCGTCGGGGTGGTGACCACTGGCTTCACCGGCTCTTTCACGACCACTGGCTTGACGGGCTCCTTGGCAGGTTCTTTGACCGGCTCCTTCACCACGACAGGCTTCACAGGCTCCTTGACAGGTGCCTTTGGCTCATCATCAGAAAGGAAAGATTCCTCTGGTTCCTTTTTGGGTTCCACTTTAGCCACAACTGGCTCGGGTTGCTTGACCTCTTTGGGCTCAACCTTCTCCACAACGGCTTCTTTCACTTCTGTATCTCCTTTGTCGGTAAGGTTGCCGCCATTGCCCGTCTGTACGGAAGCGACACCGCCTTCAGATGGAATGGCTTTGTAGACATTCTCTCCAGGTGATCCGGAGCATGGAATGATCGGCTTGACCTCAAAGTAAATGGTCTTGCTGCCGGTCACACCGGTAGCATCCCACTTGACGTTTTGAACGATGTCCACGATCGACTTCTTGTAGCAATCGGTTTTGCCCGTCAAGGTTTTTGCCGATGTCACCGTGCCGGTCTGATCAAACTTCACCTCCAAGTAGATCGCATCATTGCCGCAGCAGGATGTCTTTTCCTTGAGGGTGTTGTAGATGTAGCCGTGTACAGTATGCTTTTCGTCGTCGAAAATGAAGGTTTTAGGATTGGCACGTGCGTTTTTGATGTCGACTTGTGCCGAAACCGATTGAATAAGCCCCAGTGTAATAAATGCTAGAATTGAGAGTATTCTCATGTCCGGAGAAATATAAATCCGTATTCTTTAGAGTTAAAGTAGCTACAAAAATAGGAGAAAAGATTGCATAATGAAATCTCTTCACAAAGTTTTCCACCGTTTTTCCCACGGCAGCTTCAATCAGCAACGAATTCACGAAACCGGACTTGCTCAGACACCTGCTGCTTCCAGTACGAAGTGCTCCTGAATCGCATCCAATGTCTCCAAAATTTCAGACAGGCTGTCGCAACTCACCAATTTGAGTCTGAAAGGCTTGAAGTGGTCCATTCCTTTGAAGTAGTTGGTGTAATGCCGGCGCATCTCGACAATGCCTGTACGCTCGCCTTTCCATTGAATGCCTGCCAACAAGTGGTTGCGGCATACCTCCACACGCTCGGCAACCGTGGGCGGTGCAAGATGCTCGCCGGTGGCCATGAAATGCTTCACTTCGCGGAAGATCCAAGGGTGACCAATCGCTGCGCGGCCGATCATAATACCGTCCACCCCATAGTTTTCCTTGTTGTAAACTGCCTTTTCGGGTGAATCGACATCGCCGTTGCCAAAAATTGGAATTTCGATGTCGGGGTGATCGGTGACTTTTTTGATCCACGACCAGTCTGCCTCACCTTTGTACATCTGCGCGCGTGTGCGGGCATGGATGCTCAAGGCCTTGATGCCGATGTCTTGCAACCGTAGCGCAACCTCCACGATTCGGATGCTGTTTTCATCCCAACCCAAGCGGGTCTTGACGGTGACTGGAAGATGCGTACTCTGAACAATTTCGCGGGTCATCGCAACCATTTTGTCGACGTCTTGAAGAATGCCGGCTCCGGCACCCTTGCAAACCACCTTTTTTACCGGGCAGCCGTAGTTGATATCCAAAAACTCAGGGTTGGCACGTTCGATATACTTGACGGCTTGCCGCATCGGCTCTATTTCGCCTCCAAAAATCTGAATCCCCACGGGACGTTCTTCATCATAGATGTCCAGCTTCTGCAGGCTTTTGTCGGCATCGCGGATCAAGCCGTCGACGGCAATAAATTCGGTATAGACCAAATCAGCCCCCTGTTGCTTGCAGATCATACGAAATGGAGGATCGCTCACATCCTCCATCGGAGCGAGCAATAGCGGAAATTCCGCAATGTCTATACCAGCAATTTTGACCATTTTAATGTTCGTCAGGAAATGACGCTGCTGCAAAAATAGCGAAAAATTGGTCGGACTGCTTCTCGAAGCGCATCCCCAAGAACAAGTGAGCCAAGTCAGGCTCACAAGTCTCGTTCAAGTTCTTATCTTTGGCGCGGTATGCGGCCTGCTTTTGCATGTCGCAGCAACATGGATGAGTAACCTCCTCAAGCGTTTTCTTACTGCATTGGTCGCCGGAAGCGTCGTCATCACGGCCATTGTGCTTTCCCAGTGGGGCACGATGATCTTTTGCGCGTTGGTTTCGATTTTGGGCCTCCACGAATTTTACCGCATCACCGGTGTCAAGTCAACCATTGCAAAGTGGTTTTTGATCGGAATGTCATTTGTCGTTTGGTATTATTGGGGTTGGGAGGCCTTTGCCCCGCACAACGAGACCGCCTTTCCGCATCCATTTTATTTTCGACTCAACCTTCATGGATTCATCGGATTGATTGCCGCCTTGGCAGCGATCATTCTTTTATTCGAAAAAAAGGTGACGCTTCCCGCCCAGGAGATGGGCTTGATGGGCTTTGGCTATATCTATGTGTTGGTGCCCATGAGCCTGCTGTTTCAGCTGACGGTGCTCACCCGCAGCAACGCCATCGGGAGCAATGACTATCATTTCCAAACCATTCTCGGTACGTTGATGCTCACTTGGTGCCTCGATACAATGGCCTATTTCTGCGGAAGATTTTTGGGCAAGCACAAGCTTTGGGAACGCATCAGCCCGAAGAAGACTTGGGAGGGCGCAATTGGTGGGGCGCTCTTTTGCATGGGCCTGGCTTGCGCATTTGAGTTTTGGATTTGGCCAATGAACTTTAGTTGGATTGTCGTGGGGGCGATCATCTCGATTTTTGCACAACTCGGGGACTTGGTGGAGTCTTTGTACAAAAGAGGCCTCCAAATCAAGGACAGTGGCGGTATTTTGCCGGGTCACGGAGGCATTTTGGACCGCTTTGATGGCCTTTTGATCGCCACTCCACTCATTTACCTCTACATTCAGTGGACAAATTGGAATTAATCTCTTGCAAACCCCCTCTCTTTTAGGGAATATTGCCCCCGCAACGGGGGAAATGTCAGCCATCCTCTGCATGCATACTAAATTTGGCTGCGATATTCTTACTTAATAATTTCGTCCAGGAATTAGCTACTCAGAATATGTCATCGGTAAATACAATTTCAGCACCAGTCAAAGTTTCGCCTTATGAGTCGCTTTTGAAGCGCCTCAATGAAGCAGCGGACATTCTCAAACTCGAAGATCGCTTTCGCGCCGTGCTATCGGTTCCGGAAAAAATCGTCGAAGTCAACATGCCTGTCAAGCTTGACAACGGCAAAACTGAAGTTTTCAATGGCTATCGCGTCGTGAACTCGACTGTGCTTGGCCCATCCAAGGGTGGCATCCGCTACTCTGAGCACGTGGACAAAGATGAGGTTATGGCCCTTGCAGGCTGGATGACCCTGAAATGCTCCATCGCAGGCTTGCCCTACGGCGGTGCCAAAGGTGGCATCACCATCGACCCGAAAAAATACAGTGTCGACGAACTTGAGCGCCTCACACGTGCTTACACTCGCCGCCTGAAAGACGTCTTTGGCGTTGACAGCGACGTGCCGGCACCCGACATGAACACCGGCGGCCGTGAAATGGCATGGATCGCCGACGAATACAGCCGTTTCTATGGCAATCAGCCGGGCGTGATCACCGGCAAGCCGCTTGAACTTGGCGGTAGCCAAGGCCGTGCAGCAGCAACCGGCCGTGGTGTCATGACCACAGCGATGTGCGCATTGAAAGAAATGGGCATCGATCCAAAGACCACCACTTGCGCTGTCCAAGGATTTGGCAACGTCGGTAGCTACGGTGCGGTCCTCCTCGCCGAAAAAGGTGTGAAGATCGTCGCCATCAGCGATATCTCCGGTGGTTACTACAACGCAGCAGGCTTGGACGTCGTGGGCGCATTTGCCTACGCCGCCAAAAACGGCAGCCTCAAAGGCTGGACCGGTGGTAGCGCGATTAGCAACAGCGAATTGCTCGAGCTCGACGTCACCATCCTCGCACCTTGCGCCATGGAGAACCAGATCACCCAAGCCAATGCCGCCAATATCAAGGCAAAGCTGATGGTCGAAGGTGCAAACGGCCCTGTGAGCGCAGACGCTGATGCCATCCTCGACAGCAAAGGCATCATGATCGTTCCCGACATCCTCGCCAATGCAGGTGGTGTGACCGTCTCCTACTTGGAGTGGGTACAAAACCGCGCCGGTCACTACTGGACCGAGGCTGAAGTCAACGAAAAGGCCGATCCAATGCTGGAGCGTGCATTTGCTCAGGTCTGGGCAGCTGCCAAGGAGTACAACTGCTCCATGCGCCTCGCTGCTTATGTCGTCGGCATCCGCAGGGTGGCCTCGGCTGTCAAGCTCAAGGGCAACTACTGAGCAGAATTCCCAGAATCAGCTTTTATGATGAATTCGGGAAACTGAAAATAGAATGGGGACCCTGCCTTTGGCGGGGTCTCTTGTTTTGGAGCAGAATTTACAGAATTCCCAGAATCAGCTTTTGTGATGAATTCTGGAAACTGAAAATAGAATGGGGACCCTGCCTTTGGCGGGGTTTCTTCTTTTTGGGCCGTTTGGGTGATCTTCGTCAGGCTTAACCATGAAATCCGTCACAATCGGTTGACTTTCATGCATTCATTAAAAAAATGTCGCTTGATGCATTAAATTTGCGGTTCAAGATAAATTTATCACACAATGAAAAATTTCACCTTCACTCGCTTCATGTTTGCTGGCTTTTTGAGCTTGGCAATAGGTTTCGGCATGGTCAAGGCGCAAGGTTGCGACGCCTATTATCCAATGAAGAAGGGCGCGGCTTTCGAGTTGTCGCATTTCAACGCCAAGGATAAACTCGAATCCACCACTTCCACGACCATTTTGGAGGAAAGCAATGCCGGGGACGTGTTTTCTGTCACCGCCGAATCGGTTTCCAAAGATGCCAAAGGCAAGGAAAGTTCGACGGTCAAATACGACGTGACCTGCCAAGGCGGGGAATTCCACATGGACATGCGCTCGACTTCGTTTGGCCAATCACAGCAAATGGAAGGCATGGAGAATGTAGAAATGAAAATCGAATCGGAGGACATGGTGTTCCCCAAGGGCCTGACTGTCGGTACCGTGCTTCCTGATGCAGGCATGACGATGACGGCAAGCATGAATGGCATGACCATCATGAATACCACGATCCGTGTGTTCAACCGGAAGGTCACCGCAAAGGAGGAACTCACAACAACAGCAGGAAAATTTTCGTGTGTCGTCATTGAGGAAGATATCGAAAGCAAAATGATGGGAATGAATGTTCAGTCCCACACCAAATCTTGGTATGCCCTCGGTGTCGGCATGGTACGCAGCGAAAACTCAAGCAATGGCAAACCACAGGGCTATACGCTTTTGACCAAAATCTCTGGAAATTGATTTTGGGGTGGTTCATAAAAAAGCCCGGAATGCGATTGCGTTCCGGGCTTTTTCATTTTTTAGGACATGCATTCCTGAACCTCACTCAAATGGCGAACTGTAAGCTGGGTTGGTAATCAATTCCTGATCCGTAAGTGTATGTAAAAATGCCACTAATGCTGCCTTGTCTTGCGGGCTGAGCTGCAAGCCATTGGGCAGGGTATTGCGAAGTGTTACATGAAGTGTCGGGCTGTCATGTATCCCATTGTCATAATGCTCCACGACTTCCTCCAAAGTTTGAAAACGGCCATCGTGCATGTAGGGAGGGGTAAGCGCGACATTTCGAAGGGAAGGAACTTTGAATTTCGCCCGGTCATTGGGGTCGTTGGTCACCACCTGGTATCCCAAGTCAGTAAATGAAACCTCCGGATCAAGACCATTGTTGATGTATTCGTCGTTTTCAAAGTTTTTCCCCGAATGGCAATGCTGACAGTCCCCACCGGAAATATTTGGGAAAAATGGATTGTATTCGGCGAAAAAGAGCTCCCGTCCGCGCTCCTCCTCGGCTGAGAGCGTCAGGTCGCCACGCAGGAACTTGTCGTACTTGCTTTCGGATGAGACAATGCTGTGCATGAACTGTTCAAGAGCAAGTGAAATGCGCAATGCCGTCACCTGCTCCGATCCGAAGGCACGCACAAACTGATCCTTGTACATTTGGATGCCGGAAAGTTTGGCGACGACATTCTCCAGGGTTTCGTCCATCTCCAAATGGTCTTGGATCGGCTTGAGGGCTTGGTCACGCAACAGGGGGGAGCGGCCATCCCAGAAAAATGCATTGGTATTCCAGAGCAGGTTGACCGCAGCCATGGCTTGGCGGTTGCCAGGCAGACCATCGACACCAAGGGAAAATTGCCGGACGTCGCTGAAGGCATCTGCCTGAACGTGGCAGCTGGCACAGGCAATCGTGCCATTTCTCGACATGCGCTTCTCATAAAACAGCATTCTGCCCAACTTCACACCCTCAACCCGCAACGGGTTGTCCTCTGGAATCACAGGATCCGGCAATTCGCCGTATTCGAGCGCATACGGCGTTGGATCATAAACGGGCAAGGTCCCTGCCGGCACGTCGTCTACTTCACGGCAGGACACCATGGCGATGGCAATGCCAAGAAAAAACGACCACTTTAAAGATGGAATTCGTCTAATCATCGGAGACTATTGTGTGATGACCACGCGTTTGGTGGCAAGAACGCCACCTTTTCCTTCAAGCAAAATTGAATAGCACCCCGCAACGGGAATATTCACTTCGGTACTGCCTCCCAGGTCGGCAGCGACTGTTTGGACCTTCCTACCCATGGCATCATAAACCGTGTATTGCATCCCGCGGATCTCGGGAGCATTCAGCAACAACGTCACATTGCCCGAAGAGGGATTGGGGTAGGCGGCAAAGCTGCGAGCGGCCAATTCGGTGGATGCTGCAGAGGTGGGCAATCCAGCCGAGAAAACATGGTCCCTGAAATTTTCCAGCACGGTGACCGATGCGCCGGTTCCGCCATGGCTGATTGGGCCGGAGGCCACATCCACATCACGCAAAGCCTCGACATAGTCGGCATCAATGGAAATCAACAAGTCCTGACCATTCGAAGTCCCTGCGGTAATCACATTGGCATAAAAATAATTAACATCTTCCAAGGCGTGGACTTCATACGTCTGTGCCAAGCTGGTGCCACTGTTGCCTTCCATGGCCACGAAGCGGTAACCTGAAGCCCAGCCCCAATGCATCGACGGCGACTGCGGCGCAAGCGGATGGTTCATGGCATACTGCGACGGATCCAAATGATTGTGGGCCGAATCAACACCGATTCCGAAGGAAATTCCTTCCAGGCTGACGACAGGGAAATTTCCAAGCGGAACGCTTACCGTTTGATTCGCATTGACCAGAATCCAGAGGTCGGGAATCGTTGTCGTTTGAAGGCCATCATGCGTCAGGGTGATTTCGCCGATGTAATACTGCAACCTGTCCACGTCGAAATCCTGCCCTAGATTGTTGGTCACCTGCGTTCCGGCCTGGAATGCATTGGCTCCCAACTTGTGGTTGATCTGAAGCGTGACATTTGTCTGGGCGAATGCCGCGATTCCAGTGAAAAGAAGACCAAATATGAAGTAGAGACATTTCATAGCTTTCGAATTTTGCCTGAATAACCGACAAAGAGCCCTAAAGTTAGATTGTAACCGCAAAATGGCAAGCCTAAAGGCGACAATCCAAGAACTTGATCTACAAAAGGAGACAAAAACAATCCTCTTCAGGTTCTTCCAAACTTGAGCCGTTGGAATAACCTACTGAAACAAAAAAGGGAAGCACCCGAAGACATTTCCCTTTTTCCTAAATTGATTTTGAGTGCTAATTACTTCGCAAACAGCATCTCGCTGTACTTTGGCAACGGCCAATGGTCGTCGGCCACCAGATTTTCCAAGGCATCGGCGCTCAAGCGAATCTCAGCCATCAGGGGAACGATGTTGTCACCGTAGTAAATCGCCTGTTCACGCATCGGACTGACCGACTCGGCGACTTTGAGCATTTCGGAGAGCTTGGCGACATTGGCGTGGGCTTTTCCGAGTTCGTCGGAGATGTTGCGCACGATATGCAGCTGCGCATCGTAGGCATTTTGCTCCAATCCGGCGGCTTTCATCGCATTGATGTTGCCAAGCACGACACTCTGATAGGAAATGCTGGCTGGAATGACGTAGCTCGTGAGCATTTCGATTTGAAGCTGCGCTTCGATGTCGATTTTCTTGATGTATTGCTCGACGCGAATCTCATGACGGGCATGCAATTCGTGGTGTTTGAAGATGCCCAGATTGGCAAACAGCTCCAACGATTGCTTGGAGACGTAGGCATCCAAAGCGCGTGGCGTTTGCTTGATGTTGCTCAAGCCACGTGTTGCTGCCTCGTCTTCCCATTCCTTGCTGTAACCATTGCCTTCAAAGCGGATGGCCTTGCTTTCCTTGACGTAGTCACGCAACACTTCCAAAATGGCCGCTTCCTTTTTCTTGCCACGCACGACTTTGCGGTCCACTGTCTTCTTGAATTCGATCAACTGATTGGCTACAATCGAATTGAGCACGATCATCGGACCGGCGCTGTTTGCACTGGAACCGACGGCACGGAACTCAAATTTGTTGCCGGTGAAGGCAAACGGAGACGTACGGTTGCGGTCGGTATTGTCCAACAGGATCTCTGGAATCTTGGGAATGCCCAGTTTCACATAGTTCTTGGGGACGTCCGCATTCTTCTTGCGATTGGGTTTTTCCAGTTCGTCAAGGATTTTGCTGAGCTGCGTGCCGATGAATGCGCTGATGATCGCCGGCGGAGCCTCGTTGGCGCCGAGACGGTGGTCGTTGGCAGCACTTGCGATGACGGCGCGCATCAGGTCGGCGTGCACATGCAAGGCCTTGATGATGTTGATGAAGAAGGTCAGGAATTGGAGATTGTCCTTGGGGGCATTTCCTGGCGAAAGGAGATTCTTTCCGGCATCCGTAGCGATGGACCAGTTGTTGTGCTTGCCGCTGCCGTTGATGAAGGCAAATGGCTTCTCGTGCAAGAGCACGCGGAAGTTGTGCTTGCGCGACACGCGGTCGAGCAGGTCCATGAGCAACAGGTTGTGGTCGATGGCCACGTTCAGTTCCTCAAAAATCGGCGCGCACTCAAATTGGCTTGGGGCCACCTCGTTGTGACGGGTTGTGAGCGGAATGCCGACGCGGAAGCATTCGATTTCAAATTCCTTCATGCAGGCGAATACACGCTCAGGAATGGAACCGAAGTAGTGGTCTTCCAATTGCTGACCACGGGCGGGTGGTGCACCGATGACAGCACGGCCACACATGGTAAGGTCCGGACGAAGGTCTGCCCAGGTGCGGTCGATGAGGAAGTATTCCTGCTCGATGCCCAAGGTCGGTGTCACGCGCTTGACGCTGCGGTCAAAGAAGTGGCAGACGTCCACGGCGGCCTTGTTCAATACCTCGATGGTTTTGAGCAACGGAGCTTTGTAGTCGAGGGCTTCACCCGTGTAGGAGACGAAAATCGTCGGAATACAGAGGGTTTTGCCGTAAGGAGTTTCAAAAATGAAAGCTGGGGAGCTGGGATCCCAAGCGGTATAGCCACGGGCTTCGAAGGTATTACGGATACCGCCGCTAGGCAAGGAACTTGCGTCAGGCTCTTGTTGCACAAGGTTGTCGCCGGAGAAGGCTTCGACTGCCTTGTTGCCTTCCATTTTCAGGAATGCGTCGTGCTTTTCAGCGGTGAGGCCGGTGAGAGGTTGGAACCAGTGGGTGTAGTGGGTAGCACCCTTTTCGATGGCCCAAGCCTTCATGCCATTGGCAACGCTCTCGGCGATGTCGCGGCCGACGGTGGAACCGTGGTCGATCACAGCTTGCAAAGCCTTGTACACATCCTTGGTAAGGTATTGCTTCATCACCTCTTGTGTGAACACATTCTCACCAAACATCTCAGAAACTCGGTTCGGGTGACTCACAGGAGCCACCGGAGGCCGATTTTGGATCATTTCCAGTGCTTTTGAACGAAGATTCGCCATTTCTCGTGGGGTAAAAAGGATTTAATGGCTGCAAATTTATAGTTTTTGATGAAATGCTGCGTTGAAAATTTATTTGCATGTTAAAAATTGCTGGAGTGAATTGCTCCTCCTGAAGCTTTATGTCTCCGTTTTCCAAATGTTTCATTCGAAAGATGGAAAAAAGAGAAAATGACTACAAATTCAATGGTTCAAATTCAATCCGACCTGACGAAAAAGCCAATCTGCATCTAATTATTCCCAATTATTGGTGGAAAAATTGTTTTAGCTATGCCTTTGCGAAAAAATCGCCGATGAAGTGACCTAAAACAGACCAGTTTTTCCCAAATTCCCATCAAAACCTACGTGTAGCTGAA
This sequence comes from Bacteroidota bacterium, assembly GCA_016718825.1. Taxonomy (NCBI): domain Bacteria; kingdom Pseudomonadati; phylum Bacteroidota; species Bacteroidota bacterium. The sequence goes on from JADKCL010000011.1 coordinate 172,320, forward strand.
ATTTGTTCCAATAGAAGGTCGGATTTACCACAAATGAAGGGAACTACCACGGTTTGGAGCGCGCGCAGAGGGGGAATCAACGGGGAATGGTTTTTCTATCGCACCACCTTGGCGACGAGTGTTTCGCCAGCCACACGTACCTGTACCACCCAAATACCACGGGCGACGACAAGTGGAACAGTTACATGGTTGCGACCGGATTGTAAATCAAGGTCCGTTGTGTGAACACGCCTTCCTTGAAGGTCACAGATTTCCATGGATGCAGTTTGTTTATCGGGCGAATCAACGACGAGATCCAATCCCTCCGCGGAAGCATTGACGTAAAGTTTGGTTTTGTGCAGATCCCCCATGTCCACAAGCACCATGCTGCTGAGCATTTCGTTGCCATTGGCATCACGACCACGGAGGCGGTAAAGGTTGACCCCCGGATTGGGCTGCGAATCGATCCAGTCAAAATGGCCGGTTTGTCCGCCCTCCACCATTGTCAACGGCTGAAAGTTGGCATCGCCGGCGCTGCGCTCAAGCACGAGGTTTTCACTCACGGCAATGTCGAGGTCCCAGCTGCAATGCACCGATTGGCCTTCGGGGCCGGCCGAAAAGCTCGGGAAGCTCATGGGCAAGACCACCCCGCAACCGCCGCCACCGGCGGCTGTCAGGCTCAAGGTATAGGTCAGGCGCACCGCCGAACCGTTATTCGCAGTTCCCGGAAAAAAGCCGCCGCCAAAATTGCCGTTCCACTTGCTGCGATAGATGCCGGCACCATAGGTGGGCGTGCGCCGGAACCACGGTTCGTTGACACGGTAGACATTGGAACGGTTTTCAAAAAGAATTTCGACGTTTCCCGTTCCGTTATGTGCAAATGGTGAAACGTTAAAGGCAATCGTATAAAGTCCCGACATGGGAAAATTGTAGGTTCCCGTGAAACATTGCGTAAAACCAGCGGTGGTCGGATACTGCGCGTTGGGGTAGCTGGTCACGGCCGTGTTGCGCAACCAAATCTGTTGATTGGCATAGGTCGTCGGACCAAAACTGTTGTCGACATAGATCTGAATTCCCGTAAACGAAGCTGCAGCACCCATTTGCGCGGCCATAAAAAGGTTGGCACCCCAGCTTTGGGTATGGCCATCCGACGGATGGGTCGCAATCGGAAATTCAGGGGTGGTGTACAACGAACTGCACTGCGCTGACAGGGTTCCTGAGAATCCCAGCAACAAACAGAACACCAACAAGAGGCGAACGCTTTTCATCTTCAACAAAACTATTACCAAGTGGGAAGTTAGGCAGAATTCGAAGTTTGTCAAAGCTCCCTGTTCCTGCATTCTGGCTAGGTGAGCAATGTCATCCGATTTCGCCTACACCACTTAATTCCCAGAGCGCATCCGCCATTCCGACGATTTCGGTGTGCATTTTGAGTTTGATTCGCCAGTCTTCGGGGATACCGCTGTAGCCATAAAACGCGCCTGCCAATTGGCCGTAAATCGCAGCGGTGGTGTCGGCATCGTCGCCAAGATTCGCGGCCAGCAGGCAACCATCCCGGAAGTTGTCGGATTTGTAAAATGCCCACAAGGCAGCCTCCATGGACCGTACAACGTAACCCGTTCCCGCAATGTCCGGCGGATTGCGCTGCTTGAAGCTGCCTTGGGCCACACGGTCCACGGCATCGTCCAATTCGCCGACTTCCCAAACCTTGCCGAACGGTCGATAGCCCGTTGAGAGAATGGTCTCCTTGTCCAGCCCATGAAGTGCGGCAACAATCAATCCACCATAGTAGCGGTTGGAATCGAGACAGGCGACAGTGCCGTGTGTGGTGAGGCTGCTTTCGGCTGACATCAAGGTCGCTTGGTCGGGTTCCGCTGCATAAAACATCGGAACTGGCGCGAGGCGCATCAAGCAACCGTTGCCTGCAGTGTACGGCTCACGCGAGCCCGCGACGGGATTGTTGGTTTGCTCGAATTGGTGCAAAGCTGTGCAAACCGTATTCCCGATATCAAAACAAGTTCCCGTGCTGCTGAGGTAGCCATGCCGGTACCAATTGGCATAACGGCCCATCTGATCCCGCAAGTTCATCGATTTGTGGGTGATCAAACTATCCGCAAGGCAAAGCGCCATTGAAGTATCGTCTGTCCAATAGCCGGGTCGCAGGCCAAACGGTCCGCCGCCGACCATGTCGCTGATGGGCTCAAATGTGCCGGGCTTGCGGAATTCGAGGGTGGTGCCGACGGCGTCGCCGACTGCCAAGCCCACAAGGCATCCACGGAATCTGTCTTGGGTGGTGATCATGTTACAAATTAACGGGTGGAATGGTTGCTCGCAAATTCGAAGGAAAGAACATTTACCACACGGCCGTTTTTCAGCTTTCGTGTTTATACGGCTACAATTGCGTGGAGTGCATGGCTTCTCTTTGGAGGAAATTCGCATTTGATTTCATAACTTTCATGCTATGATTGCTACCGCATACACCTTTCGCATCTCGATCGACTGTCCGCATTGTCGTGCAGGCGTGCCTGTCAATGCTTTTACAAACGAGGTCCTTTGCAACAATTGTCTGAACGGAATTCCTTTGAGCCAAGAATGGTGGGAGTCCTGCTTGGACAATGATACCATTGAAGAGGCACTCACTTTCGAGCCGGGGAATGGCAACAGCTCGCAGCACCTGGGCGGGATGAACGAAAAAATCGAATCCGGCAATCGACCCCCGCGTTGTCAAAAATGCAAAACCGACTTTCCGGAGGAGCTGATGAGAAAATCCGTGGACCAGGGCCACTTTGCCTGTCCGGGATGTCAGCAACGCATTCGGGTGCGCAAGGCAACGCCGTTGGTGCTATCCTTGATTCCCGAAGCAGGATTGTTGGTGCATGAAGACGAAACAGGTACAGGACTGGGCAAGGACGGGCATACCGCGACCGAGCCGGTACTTTTTGCCTGTCTCGCTTGTGGCGCCGGCCTCAAGGTCGATGGCAGTAGCCGCACGCCGGTCTGCGCGCATTGCAACAGCTCCAATTATCTTCCTGATCCCCTTTGGTTGAGATTACATCCTGCCGCCGTAAGCCATGCATTTTTTGTCACGCGAGGTTCAGAAGCCAAGCCGCTCAAGGTCACGGTGGGTAGCCTGCCCAGCTCCATGGACAGTGAAAAGGCGCTACGCATGCTCAAAGATCATAGTTTGGAGCCCCAAGTCCTCGACAGAATCTATGAACTCTGTGACGACGATGACGATGTGCATGAGGCCTTGGCCAAACATCCGCGCACGGGGACGTTGCTTTTGCTAAAACTGGCCGATTCAGACAGGTATTATCAGGTGCGTGCTGCAGTTGCCCGCCGCCAACCCTTGCCACATGCTGTTTTTGCGGTCTTGGCAACGGATTCTGACAGTGACGTCAAAGAAGCCCTCGTCAAACGCAGCGACCTTTTCAGTTTTTCCCAATCGGCGCTGGAGGATCTGCTGCGTGGAATGGATCTGGATGACCTTGGCAGAACCATCGATTCTCCCGGCTTTCCGGAATGGAAACTTTTTGAGCTCTCCGACAATTGTACACCCGAAGATGCTAGGCGTATTTTGCGGGCGCCGAATGTGAGCCTGCGTGTGCTGAAACGCCTCGGATCCAATCCCGAAAGCCGTCCCCTGATCAAGGAACACAAACAATACAAGGAATTGGGCTGGTGGATGAAACTCTTTTTCTTCGCCGGGAGTTAAGCTTGTCGTAATGTGAATCCCTGAATGCTTTTGAATATGTTACGTCATATCCGTTTGGCTTCCTTGCTCGCTATTTTGCTGGCGAATGTACTTTTGGGCCGAATGCAAGCACAGAACTCACCGACAGCTTTGCACGTCGGCATCACGCAACAGCAAGCGCAGCCACGGCAGCTTGGAATCCCGACAAGGTTGTTTCCCCAGCATGTGATCCAAAATCCGCAGGGATTTTCTCCGCTTTGCCGGATGGAACTCCAAATCGAGCGCCAATCACCAGTCGGAGTTTGGTTTCGCATCGACGGGAACCGTTTGGGTTCCGTCGCAAATCCCGGCCTTGCCTCATTCAGACTCAAGTTTCCCATCGGTAGCCGCTAGCGGATGTTAAGCCAATGCGAATGAGTTGTTAAACTTCTACACCCGACCCAAAAGGGGTGGTATTTCCGGCTGAACGGGCTTAATTTCGCAAAAGAAAAGAAGGATGTGGGCTCCCCTCTCAACTCCCCACCTCCACAGAAGTTTGATGTCACTCCAAAAACGAAATGTAGACCTTGTTGTCTTGTCAGACGTTCACCTTGGCACTCACGGGAGCCGGGCAGATGAGCTTTTGAAATACTTGAGGAGCATTTCACCCAAGCGGGTGATCTTGAATGGCGATATGATCGACATTTGGCAGTTCCGCAAACATTTCTGGCCACAAAACCATACCGCCATCATCCGCCACTTCATGCAATGGCTGCGTGAGGGTGTGCAAATCGACTACATCTGCGGCAACCACGACGAATTGATGCGCCGCTACCTCGGCTTCGAATTGGGCAAGTTCAGCATCGTCAACAATGTTGTGCTGGAACAAAACGGCAAAAAAGTCTGGGTGTTTCACGGTGATGTCTTTGACAAATCCATGAACCACAAATGGGTAGCCAAATGGGGCGGTCGTTGGTATGACCGCAGCATTCGCCTGAACAAAATGCTCAACGCCTTGCTCGCCAAGTTTGGCGGACGTCCCCGGTACATTTCCAAGGCGCTCAAGGATTGGGTCAAGGGATTGGTGAAGAAAAAGCACAATTGGGAGGAAATTGCCGCCAATGCCGCGATCGCCAAAGGCTTTGACATGGTCATGGTCGGCCACATCCACAAACCTGAAATGCGGGAAATCACCACCGACAAAGGCAGCGTGCTGTACCTCAACAGTGGCGATTGGATGGAAAACCTCACGAGTCTGGAATACCACGACGGTCGTTGGACCCTGTTCAAATACCAAGAAGAGGCTTTTGCTGCTGTTCCGGAAGTCGCGCCTGCAATGGAGCCCGACCTCACCGACGAATTGACTTTTGCCTTGATGTTGCAGGAGTTTGGGATGCAGGCAGGCTGACCTCAAGAAATTTGGAAGGAAAAGGGGGAGAAAGAGGGAAGGAAGGAAAGGAAAGAGAGGGGGAAAAAGGGAAAATTTGGTTTAGGTTTGGGGGAAGGAAAAATGGGAGAGGGGAGGGAGAAAAGGAAAAAACGGGGAGGGGGGGGGGAGGAAATAAAAAGAAGGAAAGGGAAAAAAAAAAGGGAAAAAAAAATTTTTTTGGTTTGGAAAAAGGGGTGTGAGAAGGAAGGAGGAGGTTGGTGGGGAAAGGGTCCGGGGAAAAAAAGGGGAAATTGAAAAAGGGGGGGGGGGGGGGGAAAGAGGGGGAAAGAGAAAGAAAAAAAAAAAAGAAGGCGGAAAGAAAAAAGGGCGGGGGGAAAAAAAAAATACGGGGGAAATTTTGGGAAGGGTGGAATTTAAAAAAAAAAAACTTCACCCTTCACTCCTTCGCCTTCCGCGTTTTCCGCCAGTACCCGTCCTTGTAAAAGTCCCTTTCGATCAGGATGCCGTTTTCGTTGTAGATGTTTACCCAGCCTTCGCCGTTTTGGAATCCTCCGACGTCCAGTGGGTTGCCTTCCTTGCTTTGGGAGAATGAGACTTCGACTAATCGGCCATTGTCATACACCATTTCCGTCCATTGGCGGCCGTTGCGGTGGAATACCTTGGCGATGCCGTGTTGTTGATCTTCTTCGAACGGGACTATGCTCTCCAATTTGCCATTCTCGTAGAAGCTGCTGTCGACCCCGACCTTTTTGTCCCGTGACCAATGCGCGATCTTGTGTGGCTGATGGTTTGAATAAAAGGTGCGATAGGTTCCGTCAAGGCTGTCCATAAAATAGTAGCAAGCAAGTTCCAATGAACCATCGGGGAAATAGCTTTGGTAACTTCCATTCAAGCGTCCGTCCACGACAGAAGCACGAGCGCGAAACTTTCCGTCCCGGTAAAAATCCTCGGTTTTGCCTTGCATTTTCCCTTGGATGAATGTGCGCTTGCTCAACAATTGGCCGGTGTCAAAGTAGTAGCGGGCCGGACCATGGCTTACAAAGCCTTCCTTTTTGTCGATGTAACCAAACACGATTTCCGAAACAGTGCGATTGCTGTGATAGCGCAGTAAAATCCGCACATGGTCGCCGTAGAGTTCGCGGTTTTCAGAAATGCGGGTGCCTTTGGCGCGCCAGTCCTTTTGCATGTCCCATTCCAGAGATCCTACCCGGATGGTGTCGCCGTACAGCAGGATCGTGTCTTGGGCTAGGGCGAAATGAATCTGGAATAAGAAAGCTGTGAAAATTAGGCCACGAAGGCACGAAGACACAAAGGTGGTAATAGTGAAATTAGTTTCGCCACGAAGGCACGAAGACACAAAGGATAGGGTTGCTTGCTTGGTTTTGCCACCAAGGCACCAAGGCACCAAGACCAGTGTTCTTGACTTCGTGTCTTTGTGTCTTTGTGGCAAATGAAACAGCCCCATCATCAATCCACCTCAATCCCCAGATGCTCCTCGATGAATTCGCGGACGCAGCCTTGACCGCCGGGAAGGTTCAGAATGATGTCGACCGATTCGCGGTTTTTGGTGGCGGCGTCGGCTGGGCAGGCGGTGAGTCCGGCCTTGGCGATCACCCCGAGGTCATTGGCGTCGTCACCGATGTAGGCGACCTGAGCGTAGCTGAGTTTGGACGCGGCAAGCCATTCCTCCAAAATGATGGTTTTGGCGGTGCGCCCGACAAACCAACGTTTGATGCCAAGGCGCTCTGCGCGGGCCTCGACGGCGACCGAATGTTGACCTCCACTGAGGAAGGCGACTTCGATTCCGCATTTCTGGGCGGTCATAATGCCCCGCCCATCGCGGGCATGGAATTTTTTGATTTCGTCGCCCTTTTCCGTGAGGTAGATGCCGCCATCAGTCAGCACCCCGTCGACGTCCAATACCAGCAGCTTGATGTCTGCAGCCTTGGCGCGGTTGGTCAGGTCGCGCTTTAGGAATCGGTCCACGCTCACCTGAAACGTAGCAGCCAATGTGAGCAATTGCTGCAAATCCGGTTCGGCCGTGCCCTCCATCCATTGCTGCAATTCAGCTGGAGTGCAATTGAGCTTGGGTGCAATGACGTGGCGATCCAGGCCCTTTTGCGCAAACAGAAATTTGAGATTATCGACGAATGGCTGCATGGATCAGATCATTTGGCGACCTACCGCGGCCGCGATCGGATGCAAGCTTTGCATCAATGCCCGGAACTGCGGATGGTCAAGCTGCTGACTTGCATCGCTCTTTGCAACCTTGGGATTCGGATGGGATTCGATGAGCAACCCGTCCACGCCCATGGCGGTGCAGGCGCGTGCGAGGTCGGCCACACCGTAGGCATAGCCCATGGCATGACTTGGATCCAAGATCACGGGCAGATTGGTGTATTCCTTGAGGTAGGCCACCCCGCAAAGGTCGAGGGTGAACCTTGTCTTGGTCTCAAACGTGCGGATGCCGCGTTCGCAGAGCACGACGTTGCTGTTGCCACCGGAGAGCAGGAATTCGGCGGCTTGGACAAATTCTTGCAAGGTGGATCCAAAGCCGCGCTTGAGCAAGACTGGCTTGCCTGCCGTTGCGCAACGCCGCAGGATGCCTTGGTCATACATGGCCTTGGCGCCGATTTGGATCACGTCTGCGAATGCAATCACGTCTTCGACATGGGTCGCATCACGCACCTCGGTGATGACCTTCAGCCCGTATTTTTCGCGCATTTTGTCCAGCAGGCGCAAGCCCTCAATGCCCATTCCCTGGAAACTGTAGGGCGAAGTCCGTGGCTTGTAGGCACCCGCGCGCAGCATTTTCACGCCGAGTTCGACGCAAAGCTGGGCACAGACTTCGATTTGCTCCAAGGATTCAACGCTGCAGGGGCCGGTGATCATCATCGTATTGCCGGTTTTCCCGCCGATGGCGAGGTTGGAATCGATCTGAACCGTACGGGTTTCCGGCATGTATTTGCGGCTCGCAAGCTGGATGTCACTGTCCATGACCCAAGTGGATTCGATCAGGCGGTCATCGATTCCTTCCAATGAATTGTCTTTTGCACCCGTGACGAGCACAAAACGGTCGCCGTCACGAAAATAAAGCGCACGAATTTGTTCTGAAATCTGGGCTGCCTGCGTTTCTGTTGCAGCTGGCGTAAGGTGAACGATCATAATTCTCCGAGAATGAGGTTATTGAAATTGACGGCGCCGACCAATCGGTGATCAGCGGCGATAACCGGCATGAATTGCACGAGAAAAGGAAAGCTTTTGACCTTTTGCAGCATTTCGCTGATGGTGGCGTCGGCTTCGATGAATTTGGGTTGTCGATTTACAAGCGCGAATGGATCAAGGGGAAGGTTGTCACGCAGGTGGCGGATCATTCCCCGTCGCACGTCGGCATTGGTGACCAAGCCCGCGAGACGGCCATCGGCATCGGTGAGCAGGCAGTAGCCCATGGCATGGGTTTCGATGGTCTGCAAAACTTGAAGTGCATCGAGGCCGGCAATGGGCAGGATCGGCAATTCGTCGAGGCCGTGCATGACGTCGCGTACAAGCAGGTGATTGCGGTCTTTTTGGACGAGCAACTTCAAATAGGCGACGGCGACACTGTCGGCATTGACCAAGAAATGAGCCCGAAACGGAGCAGAAAACGCCAAGGTTCCGGAGGACAAACGAAATTTCGGCATTGACGCCGCCGTCGACGTGGATGCGCTTTCCCGGAAAGTCATGCCGGAACCGACGGATTTTCTGAAAATTGGCCGCATCAAATTTGCCCCCGCTTTGTCCAGGCGTGGTGGTCATGAAAAGAATGAAGGCGCATTGGGCGGCGAATACAGTGAATACCGAAGTTGGTGTCGGCGTCACGATGGCCAAGCCCCATTCGCAACCAAGATCGGGCAAATCGAGGACGCGGTCTGCGATCTGCTCAAATTGCAAGGTGACAAACTCGACCTTGTGACGGACGATCATGTCGTAAAATTTCTCGGGTTCGTTGCTGATGATGTGCAGGTCAATGGGCAACTTGCTGATCGCCCTCGTGCGGGCGATGGCATCCTCCACGCCGAGGTCGTCGTTGCAATCGACATGCACAAAGTCCACGCCAATGGCTTCCAACTCGGTCACCAAGGTCTCCAGGGACCTGTCTTTACTGGAATAAATCGATGCTGAAATCTTCATTCGCCGGCAAACTCACCCAAAAACCTGCCCAATTTAGGCATTTTTTTGGGGAAGGACTTAGATTCCAATACTTCGGCGAACAGATCAAATCCAGATTTGCCCGAAGTCAATCTCTACTTTGCATTCGTCGAGATCAAAGGTGAATTGTCCGTCTCGTTGCTCGGACAAAGTCTGATATTCGCCATCTTCCAAACCCATGATGCGGATCCATTCTTCTTCAGGATGCACGATCAGATAATACGGACCACCTTTGACAGCGTATTGGGCAGCTTTCACATGCAAATCCTTGGTGGGCCGACCAAAACCGGCGTTTTCTCAAGGATGGTGAAGTCCTTGGGGGCATCGCAAACTACCAGTAAGTCTGGTTGAAGAACGGTAGACTCATCTACCTTGAAATTCACAGGTAAGTAAGCCTTGCACATTTTGCATTTTTTCAAGCTATCCTTGAAAGCACGCAAAAGTTCAAAATTTAGCTCCTGATGCCTGCTATTGGGCGCCGGAGACATTGCCCAAGCCAATCCGTCGATGAGTTCCCACTGACCTTCCCATTGTTCCCAATCCCGAATCGTATAGCGGGGCAACAAATCTCGCGTTTGCGGTTTTTCAATTTCCATGGCCAAACCAATTCCATAAATATACCGAAATCAGCATTCATAGAAACGCGGAGTCTTCAATTCGGATTGCATCAAATAAAACGTTTCGGAACCCAAGCCATGCCATCTTACAATTCTTGTTTTTGAAACCGCCCTAAAAGGCCTATTTTTGCTAATCCAAATCAAAGGTTGCCTTGTGCAACGGCAAAGCTGGTTTTCATGAATCTGGAGGAAGCGCGGCACTACATTCTCAATTGGCTTGACCGAGGATTATCTGCGGACCTGACCTACCATTCGCCATCTCATACGCGCGATGTGGTCGCCGCGACGATGCGGATCGCACCATTGGAAGGAATTGGCGGCGAAGATTTGGTGCTTTTGGAAACGGCAGCCTTGTACCACGATGCAGGATTTCTTCAGCAATATCATTTGCATGAAGAACAAAGCTGCCTGATTGCACGGGAGGCATTGCCAAGTTTCGGATACTCCTCGGCAGCGATCGATCTGATATGTGAGACCATTATGGCCACCCGCATTCCGCAAAGTCCAAAAACACTTCTGGCAGAGGTGCTCTGTGACGCTGACCTAGACTACCTTGGAAGTGACGATTTCTACCGAATCGGGAACGGTCTATTTCAAGAATTCCTCCATCACGGCGTCATTGGCGACGAAATGGCTTGGAACAGAATGCAGGTGCGTTTTCTCGAAAGCCACGCTTACTTTACAAAAACAGCCCAAGCGGAACGAAATCCTGGCAAACTTGAGCGCCTGAAAGAAGTCAAGGCGTTCGTCGCCGGTTATGCCGATTAACGATTCTCTTGACGCAGCTGCCGAATGATTTCGTTTTGGCGTCGCAGGCGCTGCGCCAAAATCACCAAAATGCCCCTAGCCACTTCGGTTCGGTCTTCGATCAATTCGTAAAAATCGTCTTGGTCAATGCGCAGTAGCAAGCAGTCGGTCGCAGCAACAGCGTCTGCCGATCGCGGCTCGGTTTCCACCAATGCCAATTCGCCGAAGAAGTCATTTTTTCCCAAGGTCGCAAAGATGGTGGCTCCGTCACCGATCCTGATTTCCCCTTCGGCGATCAAATACATACAATCTCCCGTGTCTCCCTTCTGGAAGAGAACATCGCCTTCGGGGACCTGCTCGACGATGACAATCGCGGCGACCTCTGCCAGGGTGTTTTCCGGTGTTTCCGAAAAGAGGGCACTTGCTTTGAGCATCAGCACAATTTCCAATGGAGAGAAGCCATTACCTTCTCCAGTCGTTGCATTCATGTGGTCGGAGTTTAGAATTGACGGAAATTGGCGTGAAAGCCAATGGGAGTATTTGGCGAGAAACGGTGTGGATGCCGCCATGGCATTTTGAACGAGCTCCTTAGACGGTGCGCCGCCGTATTGAAGATAGTGGTCGGTTGCCAATGACAAAGTCCATGCGTCATGCACGCTTGAAGCCTTTTCCATCACCTGAATACAGCTTTGAAGCATTGTCTCGGTAGAGGTCTTGCCATCTGTATTGTCTGAGCGGCCCAGAAAAATCACTTCCAAAAGCGGCAAAACACGTGCTGCCTGGGCACGTGGAAGCAAATGGTCCAAAATTTCCAGGGCATCTGCACGCAGTTCGCGATTCTCAAATTGCAGCCCGTGGCGCACGCGCAACACCGTGCGTGTGTCATGTATAAACGTAAAGCTCATGAGCAACAAATCCGCAAGAGAACGCAATTCAACTTGAATCGCATTTGCAAGCTGCATTCCTTTTTCCGAGGCCAACAGCAATCCGTATTGTTTTAGCCCCGTTTGCAGGTGCCGCTGCAATTCGGCTATCAAATCGGCAACCTTTTTGTCTTTGGGTGCCTTGAAGCCCCTTTTCATCAAGGCATGGATCGCCTCTCGGCGGAGGTGCACATCTTGGCTATGCATCTGGGTCAGCAGGAATTCGGTGCTGACTGCGGATCCCGGCTGTCCCCCGATTTTGCACAACGCGCGCAAAACGGTATGATTTCCTTCGGCCAACTTTGAAATATCGTCGGCATCAAAATTTGCCAAGGCCAATATCGCTGCGGCGCGATGGGCAGGCTTTTTAGCCAGGGCGATCAGCGCTGGCAACAGTGCAGGGTGACCCAACTTTCCTGCTGTCTGGATCGCATCCTGCACGATGATATTCGAATCCGAGCCAAGCAAACTTCCTACGTCACCATGTCTTGCATCCTGCCGTGTTTCGCCGATGATCCAAAGCGCGAGTTTTGAATCCTCCTGCCTTGCTGTTCCGATCAACTGTTGCAACACATCCTCGCCACGATTGCGAATTTGTGAATCGCTGTTGAGAAGCAAGCCGGCAATCGCGCCACCGCGAACGGCGTCGTCTGAATGACGCGTAAACGAATCGATTTTGGACGCGTCCTTTATGGTACTGAGGAGCAACTTGGAGGCGAGTCGCTGCAGCGGCCGATTGCCTCCATCGGCCGCGAGACGTAAGAGCAATTCTTCCGGGATTGTTGCCTCGCGTTTGGCGAGACATTCCAAGACAAATTGTTGCAGTGCCGGCAAGGGCCGTCCAAGGGCCTGGATTAACAGTTGGTTGAAATCCACCAAAGGATTATCCTCCAACATCCTTAGGGCATAGATGGCTTCGGTTTCCTGTCCGCTTTCAAGTTTTGTGAGCAGCAAGGCTGTCATCGGTTTGCCAGCGATCGACACCGACTGACCATCCAAAAATCGCTTGCGCACGCTGTCGCGCAACATGTCCAACCACTCTTGGCTCAGTCGGTGCGCGGTGTACGTCCATAGGAGGCAGACCAAAGCCAAGGCAACAGCGAGAATTTTAAACATCGATTCTTCGGCATAGGTCTCCCCTGCAAAGATTGCTGCCCCGATACAAACCAATCCGAATGGATCGACCAAGCCTTTCATGATCGTATGCCCCCGAAGTCTGGAATGCGAGTTCAGCGGCTGAAACAATGCCAAGAACATCGGATCGACCAACGTGTACTTGCTCACATCGCGCACGAGGTACATCATGGAAAAAAACCACAACATCACCTTCTGATCCCCTGTCATTTCAATCGGCAACAGCAAGACCAAGCAGGGAAGCAACAGCAGAATCGGAAGAAAGAGCAAAATCTTCGAAACGCCGATGCGTTGCAAAAGCTTCCCCGTGAAGAGTAGCTTCAGGGAAAAAGTCACAACCATTGCACTCGTCATGAACAAGCCCAGGAAGGAGGCGAGCTCGTGGCTCGTATGGTACTGATGCTTGACCTTGCCATAAAATGAAAAGTCGACCAAGCCCATCGCGAAACTGCTGAGCAGGGCAAACGCTGCAAGCGCAAAAATGAATTCGCTGCCAAAAAATTTGCGCAGGAACCGATCGGGAGGCGGAGCTTGTTTGTGGTGATGGGAATGATGGGTGTGATGATGCAGTTGTGCAATAGCGGCAGGGTTGCGCAATACCCTTCGCAACATCAAAAACCCCAGCAAGAAGGCGACCACGCTGGCATAGAGCAAGTCTTCGGGGGCAACCGCTTTTGAAAGTAGCGACACTGCCAAGTACCCCAACATTTTGGCAGGAATATCCCCTGAACCGATCAGCCCAAAAAGCCGCTTGCTCTGCCGAATATCAAACACCAAGGAAGTAAGGCCCCAAAACTCGAGGTTGGCAAGCATGTAGACGATGCGATAAGCGATCAACATCGCAAATGCTACCACTGCGTGGTTGAGCATATAGCCGGAGAGTCGCACCATCAAAACAATCACAGGAAGTGCAAGGACAACAGCCGGTAGATATTTCTCAAGTGCGAGCTTGTGTTCAAAATGGGCATAAACACGCGCGACGAGCATCATTGCCACTCCCGCAACGACAAAAGCCAAGGCGAGCATCGCCCCTTCAAACTCATGGATGAAAATTGCACTCGAAGTTGTAAACAGAAATGCAATGCCGGCTCCGAGAAAAAAATTGTGGAGCAGCAACGGAAACACCAATGGTGCTTCGTCGCGTTCCACTCCTAGAAAACGCAGGATACTAGACTGTCTCTGATTGTTTTCTCCCAAAATCAACAGCTTCTTAGATCGAACAAGGGATGAAGTTAAGGCCTTGTCACAAAATACATATCGACTTCGCCTTTATTTTTTGCGCTTACCTTCCCGCGGTAAACAAACCGGAATTGGTCCTTCACCAAATCATGCGTGGACCCCGAAACATTGACTTTTCCCGGTTCCCCGCTAGATTCCATGCGACTTGCCGTGTTCACACAATCGCCCCAAATATCATAGGCAAACTTCTTGATACCCACCACCCCGGCCACCACGGGCCCGGAATTGACCCCGATGCGGACATTCCACCGCAAAAGAGGATCTTGAATGGCTGCATTAAATTCGGTGATGTAGTCGAGCATTTCAAGACCTGCATGGACAGCATTGGCTGCATGTTGTGCGTCGGTCTCCGGCAGGCCTGCCACACACATATAGGAATCCCCGATCGTCTTGATACGGCTCAACCCGTGCTTTTCGCAGATCAGGTCAAAGGCCAAAAAGACCTTGTCCAGCGTGGTGATCAGCGCTTCGGGACTCATGCGCTCGGAAATGCTGGTGAAACCCACAAAGTCCGTGAAAAGAACCGATACTGCATCATAATGCTTGGGCGTAAACACCCCTTTCTCCTTCAGCTCTGCCGCCACAGCGGCAGGAAGGATATTCAACAAAAGTGCCTCCGACTTCTCTCGCTCCGCCTCAATCACTTTCTGATTGAGTGTAATGATGAGGTTCTGCTTGGCTATTCGGCGATTTTTGGACCTCAACTGGAGGAGAATCACAAAAATGATCAACAAAACCATCCCCAATCCCGCCAAAAACAGGTACAAGTTGCGGCTTCGGGCCTTTTCTTGAGACAATTTGAGGCTTTCCTCTGACAATTTGAGCTTCTCGTTGTCAAGTTCCAGTTGCGAATTGGCCTTTTCAATTTCAAGTTGGGCATTTGCCTGGCGCACACTGTCAGCGCGCAATGTTTCGTAGTCCAAAAGCAATTTTTGCCGTTCCTTTTCCTGGTTGAGGTTGGTGATTTCTGTGTTTTGCTGCTCGAGCCGGCGTTGCCGGCGCACCAATTCGAGTTCTGTCTTGGCTTTGTTGGCGATCAGTTGCTGATTTTCCGACTCCTTGGCCAGTGTTTTACTCTTTTCTTCTGCTGCCTCCCGCTCGGCACGCAGCTTGGCATTCTCAGACTCCTTGATGTCTTCGTTGATGTAAAAGAGCTTCAATTCCTTTTCCATCCGCTCCAGGATAAACTGCTGTTGCAGGATGTCGTCGTTTTTGCGCCGTTCAATCGCCGACAAACTGTCTTCCAGCTTCAAATGCCGCTTGTAATCCGCCAAGGCGAGTTCGTATTCATGCAAGGATTCATAAATCGTAGACCGGGTATTGTAAGCGCTTTGCAAGACATCAGGATAACCTTTTCCCCGGGCAATCTCAATGGCTTTGTTGCTCATAACCAGCGCCTCGTAGGTCTGGTTGTTTTGGTAATGTACCAAAGCAAGGTAGTCGAGCACTTGCGCTTGCGCACTGTAGGATCCAGCTTTTTGGTATCTATCGGCGGACTTGTTGAGGAATTCGATTGCTGATTTGTAATCGTGTTGAATTTGACTCATGATGCCCATACTCTGGAGCAATTGGGCTTGGAGAAGGTCGTTTTTGAGTCGCTGTGCATCCCGCAAGGCCTCCGAAAAGAACTTCATCGCAGCGTCGTTGCGGCCTGCATACTTGGCCGAATGCCCTAAGTTATTCATCGCAGTCGTGCGATAACCCTCGTCGTGAATGCTGTCTGCGAGGTGGTAAATGGCCGAATCGATGGCAAATGCTTTGTCGTAGCGGTGGCTATCATGGGCAAGCAATGCCTGTTGCTGCATGATCCAAAGCAAATCCTTCCATTTGCCTTGTCGACGCGCAACGACCGCCGCCGATTGATAATGTTGATTGGCGATCTCTTCTATGCCCGCATTTTGCGCAGCGAAGGCGAGGTGTTTGTCGATTTCATATTGGTTTCCAAGCCTGTGGGCGGCGGCTAGCGTATCGGCTTCCAAAAATGTCGACATGGCCTTCACGAAAATCCGGTTTTGCAGGTAAAGTTGACCCAACTGCATCACGTTGTCCAACATCGCTGCGAAACGCCCTTTTTCGCGGAGGTAGTTGCCAAACTGCAAACGGGTGCGCAGCACCTGACCCGATTCTCCGCGTCGAAGGTATTCTGAAATCAGCCTTTCAAAACCAAGATCCGCCCCGCGGTCATAATTGATCAGCCGCGAAATGTAAACTGCTTGCTCGGCCATGTTGGTGGCCCGTTCGCCTTCGGTTTTGGAGGATTCCTGAAGTAGAAACAGCACGTCATTGGTGTCCCGACGACCTTCGAGCAGGTCGTACACCTTAGTGCTGGGTTGCGCGAATGCCTTCTCCCAAGGAAGAATCCCGCAAAGCACAAAAATCAAGATTCGCAGTGCTTTCATGGTAACTCAAAGGATGAAGTTGACGCCCAGAATGAAAAACCGCCTCTCCTGTGGAATGTAATGCAACTGCCGCGTGGAGATGAAGTTGGTGGAAATCCCTCTCGAAACGGAGTTCGTCAGGTTTTTTACCCGCAAATAAAGGTAGATGCGCTTGGCGAATGTGCGTCCCAATGCAGCATCGAGGTTGTAGAATCCGCCGACAGATTGGGAAACAACCCCGTCATTGAGTTTGGCAAAATAGTAGTTTTCGATGCGGCCTACATATCTCCCAAAAATCGACAGGCGAAACCATTTCTCCTTTTGAAAGTGAATGGCCGCATTGCCCTGAAATCCGGGCACCGAACGGTAGGCCTCCAAAGTGTCGATTCCCTCAATGGCTTCGCGACCGATATTCAGCTGCGCATAAAGATCTGCCTTGAGCCACCCGAAATCAAGGTAAGCTCCCATTTGTGCGGCCTGCAAGACAGCGCTCGATGCGGTATTGCGGTAACCAATCGACAGGTTGGGATTGGGGCCCTGACCTGTGCTGTCCGTCGGGAAATTTTGGTCAAAGAAAATGCTATTGGAGAGTCGATACATGAAATAGTCCATTTCCAACTGCAGCCATTTAGCTGGTTTGACGACCAATCCGGCCTCTCCGTTCAGAATCGTTTCGGAGACCAGATCAGCCTCTTCGCGCTTGTAGTTGGGCTGCAATTCCATGGGCGCAGCTCTATAGCGGTAATTGTTGAAGCGGTAAAAGGTGCCTGCAGCGCGGTATGCACGGGAGACAACCGCCCGGATGCGAATGCCCTCGGTCAATTTTCCGAATCCACCCAATCGCCAACTGAGCTGTGGCTGATTGGCCTGTTGCTTGTCGTAGCGAATGCCAGCCAAAAAATTCAACCGTTTGGTATGGAAATTCGCCTGCGAAAAGACGCCAAAATCGTTGTACACATATTGGTTGAACACCGATTTTGGCCCCAAGTTCGTCGTCGTTGAGGTTGCATTCTCGACAACATCTCCCCCTGCGATGCTGTCAAAAACCACGCTACCTTCGTCAAAAGGCCGGATGAGATAACTTTGAAAAGCATCGCCTTTGCGACGGGCATAGTTGCCCCCCACCAAAACACTCCAATTTTTGGCTTTGAAATTGGCAAGTTGTTCTGCAAGCAGATCCTGCGAGGCGGCGTAGATAAAATTGCGCCCATTGCTGATCGGATGATCCACACCCAAATAGGCCGAATTGTTGTCGATGCGGTAGTCGAGGTAGGAAATGTTGGTATGAACCCAAAATTTGCCGAGGGTCTTGTCAAACTGCAATTGCAGGTTGGAGACATTGTCGGCGATGCTGGTGTATGGATCAGAATAGGAAACCTCAAGCGGCTGCTGCGCGAGTGACGCATGGTCTTTGCGGTACATTTTGAACCCCATCAACCGGAATCCCCCAAACTGCAACGACGCCCCAAGCAGGCGGCTTTGATGGCCATAGTCAGTCAATCTCGGCAAATTCGAATTGGGATCAGGCGACCAATTGGTGTTGCCACGGACCAAACTGGTATCCACGCCCAACAAGGAATCGCCAAAGTTCAGGTTCCGGTCTTTCATCTGCCGACTTGATCCGAATATCTGATATTGCAAAACCCTGCGGCTGCTGCCGACCTTGCCACCGAGTAGCAGATGAAATTCGTCCATATTGGGTGAGCCCAGCCCGATGCTTGCACGCGCCTCGACGGGTCGCTCGACCTCGGCAATGACGATGTTGATGACCCCCGCCAAGGCGTCATTGCCATATACCGTTGTGGCTGGCCCGAGGACAATCTCGATGCGCTCGGCCTGCTTGATGGGCAAATTACCACCCAAAGGCTGGCCTGGAGCCGCAGAAGGAAGGATGGGGACGCCATTGATCAGGATTTTTGTGTAGAGATTGCCCATCATGCCGCGCATCAGGAAGGCCTCACCCAGCAAGGCATTGGCAGGCTCAGAAATCTGGAATCCGGGAACGGTACGGAGTACATCCAAAAGCGTGCTCCATCCATTTTGCTGAATCTGCTCTTTGGTAATGATATAGGTTTTGATCGCGATCTCATCCGAATTTTCCGCGATACGGTTGGCGCCCAAGACGATCTTCTCGTTGGTCGGCCGAAAGCTTGTGTCTAAATCCTTGGCATCCAAGGTAAACAGCCGCAACGGCTGGTCGGCATCAGGAATTTGGGCTTGGGCAACGCCTGCGGAAAATACAAGGCAAAGGAGCATCCTGCCCAATTTCCTGATGCCTGCAGGGACCTGCCAATACAACTTCGAGGGGTTCTTGGATCCTATCATGCAACGCGCGTTCAAAAGTTGACAACTGCAATTTATGCATTCGGAGAAGATAGAATGTCTGGTCGGTCAATGCATTGGATGACTTTTTATCCAAAAACTTGCTGCCAATTGTGTGATTTTGAATGGTATTTCGATCCAAATGGACAAACTTCCCCGATCCATCGAGGGCACCATTGCCCCAAATGGTTTGAAACAGCCTTGTCGAAACTGTTGGCAGCACACCTCCAACGAGATCAACAAGTCAATTTGGACATTTACTTGGCGGGCGTCAACGCCTCAAAGGGAATTTTAGGCCCAAGGGAACAGGACGATGACGCATTTGTCATCAAACCAAAAACAAAGCGACCGCCTCGCTAGCCGTTACAAAACCCGTAACAAAGCTTTCATATCCTCTACGCTCGTTCCAGGGAAATTGGAGATACGCATTTGGCGATCGGCGAATTTTCCATAGCCGGAGCCGAGGACAAATCCCTGTCTTTCGACGTCCTTCATCTTGGCCTTGACATCGGGATATTTTGTATCGACGACCGCCACGGTGTTGCTGCACACCCTTGCATCCTTCACGGCAAAGTCCAGCATGGGATGATGCGCGACGAAGTCAGACAGCAGGCGAAACTTCTCCTCATGTGCATGCAAAAGCGCATCCATCGCGGGCGCCATGTCTGCGCACACCTGCGCGAGCAGGTAAATTCCCAAGACATTGGGCGTCGCGGGGGTTTGCCTTTTGAGGCTCATCTCCTGCAACTTGCTCCAGCGGTGGTAGGTTCCGACGAATTGACCTTTGCGCTCGAGTTCCAAACCGCGCTCCAACATTCTTGGGCTCAAGATCAACACGCCGAGTCCGGCGGGGAGTCCGAATCCTTTTTGGACCGAAAAGTAAAGGCCGTCGAGCTGCGAAATATCGACCCGCCAAGTCGGCAGGGCAGAAACGGCATCCACCACCAAGAGCTTGTCCGGGTAGCGATGCCGTAGTTTGTAAAGGTCTTCGGGCGGCGTCATGACGCCGGTACTGCTTTCATTCGCGATGGCAGCGATCAATTCGGCGGAGTCTGGCACGACCACCTGATCCATGTCAAAGCCTTCGAAATCACCCACCTGATGAATACCAACCTGCTTTCCGCAACGTTTGGCGATCTCAGCAAAGCTTTGCGAGAAGTTGCCATTGACGAGGTGGAAGGATTCTCGCTCGACACAATTTAATGCCATGCGCTCCCAAATCTCGGTCGCGGATGAAAACAGAAAAATGTGATAGTCTTCCGGTACTTCCAAAACGGCTCTCAGCCCGGACTCCATCTTGGCGTAGATGTCGGTGAATTGTGATCCACGGTGGGAAATGGAGAGAATACCGTCCCTGACAGCATTTTGAAGGTGCTGCGGAACAGTGGGATAAATTTGGGAAGGCCCTGCGGTGAAGTAGATCATTGCAGGGCAAATATAGCTCCTTGGCGTGTCGATATTCAACCACGCAGCAAGATTAAAAGAGTCTGAAAGAGCCGAATCAGTCCCGGAGATAGAGGTTCATTGAGTCATCACCACCCACCAAAATGTACTTCACACTTGCATAAGGGTAAAATTTCTCTTTGTTGCCGGATTCACCTTTGATCAACAACGAAAAACCCGAATCCATTGCGGTGAGGGATACGATTGTGGCTTTTGCGTAGTTATTTTTGGTCCCGATAATTCGTTCGCTCGAAATCATCTGTGTGTTCCAAACGACGAGCTCCGTGCAATTACCAATTGGATTGCGGCTCAAAAACCCGGTAGCATCAGTCTTGGACATCTGCGAAAACCCGGCGATGGACAACAACATAAAACAGAAGAATACAATTTGCTTTTTCATTGTTTTTTGGATTGAGATTCGAAAGTACAAAAAACATTGATCAATACAAAACCCTGAATTTGATTGTGTTCTCGATTCCGCGCAGGGCTTTGATCACCTCGGTATCGTATTTTTTGTTGATGTCCGTGATCACATAGCCGATGGTCTCGTTGGTCTTGAGGTATTGGCCTTCGATATTGCAACCGTGGGCGGACAAAACCTGGTTGATTTGCGCCAATATGCCGGGAACGTTGCGGTGGATGTGCAACAGGCGATGCACATTGGCCATGAGCGGAAGTTGCAGGTGCGGGAAATTGACCGACATGAATGAATTGCCGGTGTTGATGTAGTTGATGAGCTTGTCGGGCACATAGGCCGCGATGTCCATCTGCGCTTCGGTGGTGCTGCCGCCCACGTGCGGCGTCAAAATCACATTCGGAATTCCTTGCAATTCGGTTTCGAAGGGGTCGTCGTTGCTTGCAGGTTCCTTGGGGAATACGTCCACGCCGGCTCCACGGAGCTTGCCTGATTTGAGGGCCTTGGCCAAGGCCTTGACATCGACAACAAAGCCGCGGCTCAGGTTGAGCAAAATGGCGCCATCTTTCATCATGGCAATTTCCTTTTCGCCAAAAAAGTCCCGGTTGCTCATATCGCCATCGACATGCAGCGACACGATATCGGCGGTTTTGAGCAAGGCACGCAGGTTGGTCATGCGCTGCGCGTTGCCAAGGGCAAGTTTGTCGACCTTGTCAAAAAAGATCACCTTCATGCCCAGACCTTCGGCGAGCACACTCAATTGCGATCCGATATTGCCATAGCCGACGATGCCGAGGGTTTTTCCGCGAATCTCATTGCTGTTGTTGGCGCTTTTGTCCCAGATGCCGCGGTGCGTGAGACGGTCTTTCTCGGGAATGCCGCGCATGAGCAGGATGATCTCGCCGATGACGAGTTCGACGACGCTGCGCGTATTGCTGTAAGGCGCATTGAAGACGGCGACACCGCGCTCCAAGCTCGCTTCCAAGTCGATTTGGTTGGTGCCGATGCAAAAGGCACCGATTGCGGCGAGCCGGTCGGCAGCGGCCAAGACCTTTTTGGTGACCCGGGTTTTGGACCGGATGCCCAAAATGCTCACGCCTTTGATCGCTTCGCAAAGCTCATCCTCGCTCAAGGCCTTGGTCAGGCGCTCGACTTGATAGCCTTCGCTGCGCATCGCCTCCTCTGCTTGCGCGTGGATGTTCTCGAGCAGCAGCACCCGGATGCGGTTTTTGGGATAGCTGATCTCCATCGGGAGATTGTTGTGGTAGAGGAATTCGTCGAGGCTCGGCGTGACATGATCGGCGTTGGAACTTGCACTTTCGCGGTCAATATTTTCCGTGAAGGCAAAAAACTTGACCTTCTCTCCACCAAACTTCATCTGATAGTCGGTGTAGCCATCTCCAACGACGAAAATTTCGCCTTTGAGGCCTAACGCTTCGAGTTGTTTAACCTTACCGCCGGATTGGGACAACACATTCGCCTTGTCAAAGCCGTTGATGTTGCCCTTTTTGTCAAAGGTGAATGTATTTCCGAAGACACGATCCGCCGGAATGCCAAAATCAGCCACGATCGGTACGATAAACTCTTTGAATCCGGCTGAAATCACGTAAATCTTGTCGCGATTGGCGGTAAAAAAGGTCTGATTCCGGGAAATGGACTTGGAAACCTTCTTTCTAAGTCTGCGAATGAGCTTTTCCAGATGCTCCGAATTGGCTTCGATGATCGACAGACGCTTGCGGAGGCCATCCGTGAAGGAAATTTTGCCCTCGATGCCCAAGTCCGTGATTTCGCGAATTTCTTGAATTGCCTTTTCGCGGTTTTTGCTACCCTTGAGGGAGATTTCCGCCAATTCTTCCAATGCCTCGACTTGCACAAAGGTGCTGTCAAAGTCGAATACATAATACTGCTGCTCTGCCATTGATCCCTTTCAAAAATTTAAGGGCGCAATTTAGCAAAAGGTCTGTCGGAATGGTCAACCAAGTCCGAGATTCAAGTGAGGCTATGAAATCCGAAAGAAAGCGTGGCTGTCAACCTCCAAAATCAGGATCGATCGGTGCAGGCTTGATCACCTTTTTGTAGACATGCAATTTCAGCCGCGGACCGATGTTATAGTGTTTTCTTGAGAATGCCCAAGCGATGATGCTGCCCAACAGCACCACCGGCCCGAAGATCACCACGGCCAACGCGCCCAAAGCAGCGAGCGTCCACTCCCACCAAGTCGAGAGCTTGCCGGTGAGCATTGCCCGACCAAACAGCCATCCCAAAATCCCTAGCCCGCAGGCTACCAAGAACAAAATAAATCCGGCAAAGAGCGTTTCCCCCTCAAGGCGGGTGTTGAGTTCGGTGACGGAGGAGATGGGGACCGCTGTTTCCCCGATGACCACCGTGGAATCTTGAATACTTTTGATTTTGCCGTGGACCATTTTTGACCCCTTTCCTTGTCGAATCGCGAGTTTGTCTCCGACGCCCACGGAAGTCATCGTTTTGTAATGCTCTCCTTGGGTCCGCACCTCAAGGTAGGTCGTGCTGCTCTCTGGCTGGGACTGACCTAAAAGCAAGGAAAATAGCGAAAGTGAAAAAATGAAGGTCAAGCCGACCAATTGAAGCCTTTTCATGAACATCTATTGAGAGTTGAAGGGATTGTCGATCATTTTAGCGCACCTGTTTATTTTGAAAAACGGGTTCCCAATTTCCATTGGTAACCGAGATGGTAAAATTTGGTACTCACCGCAAGCAACACAATTCCCACGATCAATCCCGTAGGCATTGCCAGCGTGGCTGGTATCGATACAAGGACCAATAAAAGTGCGGTGACAAAAAGCAGTGCCGGATTCATGTAAAATGCAAACACACATGCGAGCAAAAACCAAAACGCCAGAATCGCGGCTACGGAAGCAATCAACGTGATTTTGCCCGCCTTGTGGAGGTCCTTGCGTTGTACGCCGATGCGATCGATGTACTTGAGATCCACAAAATCACCCGAAATAATCAACGCACTGTCCATCACAACATCGAGCCTTTGATCGCGGTAAGTGCGCGGGTCATGCCGATAGTTGACGGTAAGCGCACTGCCGACGGGCACTTCGATGGTATCGCGCGCCGACTGCAAGAGCAATGTGCCTGTTGCAGATTCAGGTTCTGTTTGGGCAAACAATCCGTTGGCAGAGGTCCAAAACCAAGCCGCAAAGAAAACGAGCCGAATGAACAACCATCTTTTCATGGAAAATCCAGATACATTGATTCACAAAGGTAAACAGGAAATGAAAGGAGTGGTCCTCCCTTTTATTTGCACTATTTTTCTGCCTTGGGTGCAATCCGAAGTTTCCATGCTTTTCCTAAATCGTAGCGCTTGCTGCCAGTTGCCATTCGAATCAAACCGATCAGGATCAAAATGGGCAACAGAACAAATGTGACCAGGAGTAAAAGTACGAGTGCCACCCTGCCGCCACTTCCTGAGCCGCCACGCCATTCGCGCATCCCCAATAAGAATAGAACAAGAAAAATGGGGAGTGCGATCAAGCTTCGTACCGTCATTCCAACGCCTTGGGGTCTTTTTTTTCCTTTCTTGACCACCAAAACCTCCAAACTGTCCACGGGCAATTGCTGTCCGGCGATGGTAATCGAGCCCTCTTGCACGGATTCGAGTCTTCCTTTCTTTTGGACTTCGCCGCCCTTGAGTTGGTAATCCAAGCGCTGCCCGACCTTTATTTCGCGCTGATCGTCACCTTGTTGCGTCTCGATGAATAGCGCAGAACTCTCTGGCTCTGTTTGTCCAACGGCATTCAAATGCCAAACCAAAAGGCAAAAAATGCCGACAATCTTTGGGGAGATCCTTTTCATGGGCTGAAAATGCGCATTTTTTCATCAATTGAGTGATAACTTCATACCCAAAATCATGAAATTACCATGCGTGCCGTCATCCAACGAGTGAAACATGCCAACGTCAAGGTTGCAGGGACTACCATCGGCGAAATTGGCCATGGTTTGCTGGTTTTGTTGGGCATTACCCATGACGATGGCTTCAGTGACAACGATTGGATGCTCAAAAAGCTGCTTCAGTTGCGGATTTTCAACGATGCGGATGGAAAAATGAACCTTTCGGTGACGGATGTTGCGGGGAGCATCCTTGTTGTCTCGCAGTTTACGTTGTACGCCGATGCCAAGAAGGGCAACCGTCCGAGTTATATCCGCTCGGCACCGCCTGCCATTTCGATTCCATTGTATGACAATTTCGTCGCCGACCTCCAAGCACGGTTTACCGGCAAGGTAGCTACAGGAGAATTTGGCGCCATGATGGATGTCGAATTGCTCAATGACGGCCCGGTGACGATCATCCTGGACTCACGCCAACAAGATTTTTAGGCATATATGTTTCGCCGACGCACCATATTGAGCCATTTACTTGACCAAGAATATTCTTGGCTCAGGATCATGTTGCTTGCCTTGGGATTACGGCTTACTCTGCTGGGGCTCCTTGCCGACGACCCCTTGGTGGGAGACAGCCTGCAATACCAGCTTGTCGCAGAGAGGCTCGTTCACCAGGGGGAAATTGACACCTATTGGCCGCCCGGCATGCCCTTGTATCTGTCAGGGATCATGAAAGTTTTTGGCGAATCAACGATTTGGCTTCGTTTGGCCATGTTGCCTTGGTTTATTTGGCTCTGCCATCGGTTCTACGCATTGGCCTACCGCCTGCACAGTCGACCTGCTGCAAATCTTGGTTTGCTTCTGCTTGCTGTCTTCCCTGCCATGATCCACCAATCGGTTGAGCCGCTCAGTTATCTTCCCGCAGCAGCCTTGTTGTTGGCACTTTTTGACTTGATGCAACGTTACTTGGATCAGCGACGCCGAGGGCAACTCCTGCGAATGGGCATCTGTTTGGGACTGCTGATCCTTTTCCGACCATCTGCCATGCTTTTCCTTTTCGGTTTGCCCGCCTTGATTTTGATTCGACGGAAAAAATTCCTTCCGGGGCTTACCTTGACTGTTGTGACCTTGCTGGTTGTCGGCAGTTGGGTTTTTGTTGCGAGCCGCGACGCTGGTCGTTGGATACCTGTCAATGAGGCCAATGCACGGAATCTCTACCTTGGCAACAATGCATGGACGCCAGAATACAAAACTTGGTACTATGGTAGTCATTGGACGGGAGATCCGGCCCTGCCGTTGGGGTTCAGGCAACAATTGGACACACTGGATCATCTTCCCGCAAAGGAGCGCGGCAGGGCTTTTACCCGAATGGCGATCCAGGAGATGAAGCAAAATCCAGCCAGATTCTTCTGGCGAACGGGATCGCGCATCCGCACCTTGCTGGCGTTTGACAGCTTTGCGGGAACACGGTTGATCAAGGCAGGAAATGAATCGCCCTACTTGGGCTATGCCGTTTTGGCGATGGACGGCCTGATCTACACCACGATTCTGCTCTGCAGCCTGGCCTTTTTGTTTTCCGCTGCCCGCCGGGAAATGCCGGGTCGCGACATTGCCTTGGTCTCCGGATTCCTGTTCATTTATGCATTGCCCTACTTGTTTTCTTTTTCCCATCCGACCTACCACCTCCCTATGGTGCCGCTGATGCTGCTTTTTGGCAGTATTTGGGGGCAAGTTTTTTTGCATGGCGGCCTCAAAATTCCGGCATTGCGACGTACTTGGCTCACTTGGCTGATCCTCCTTCTGGCATTGGGGATACAGATCGAATGGGTCATTCGGATGGTTTGAACCGATTCCCTTCACCCAAAATCAATAAAAATGACATTGCACGAAGCACAGGAAACCGTGGACCTTTGGATCAAAGAATACGGCGTGCGCTATTTCTCGGAACTCACCAACATGGCGATGTTGACAGAGGAGGTCGGCGAAGTCGCACGCATCATCGCCCGACAATACGGCGACCAAAGCTTCAAGCCCAGCGACCGCGACAAGCAGCTCGACGACGAACTTGCAGACGTGCTATTCGTCTTGATTTGCCTCGCCAACCAAACCGGCATTGATTTGGAGGCAGCATTTCGACGGAACCTTGAGAAAAAAACGGCGCGTGACAGCCATCGACACAAGGACAACGAAAAGCTGCACTAGCCACGTTGCTTTCAACTGTGGTGGAAAAATCCCTGGATTGACCAACATTCGTGGAAAATCCGGACTCCTGTTTCTGTATTTTTGCCGCTTCAAAAGTTCACTCTTTCAAAAAACAACATAAGAAAATGACAATCTTCAACATCTACAGCGGTCAATTGGGCGAGCAACAATTTGCGGTCATTGCCCAGAGCATCGGTTCTACCAAGGATCAGGCTGTCATCGGTTCCAGTTTGATCGTGCCCATCTTGGTGAGCGCCATGGCGCGCAATACGCGTAGCGAAGCCGGTGCAAATGCCCTTGCCAATGAGCTGGACCGCGACCACGACGGCAGCATCCTCACGAAGATCGCGGCACTTTATGCCAATCCCGCGATTGGCCATGGCGATGTGCAGCTTGCTTCAATCTTGGGCAACCACCGCGCCGAGGCAGAACAATTGGTCAGCAAAGAAAGCGGATTGAGTGCCTCTGCGACCACCAAGCTTTTCCTGATCACGACCCCCTTGGTTTTGGGGATGATCGGTATGAAGAAACGTCAAGACAAAATCAATGCTGCGCTTCTTTCCAAAATGCTGAATGACTACGCAGCCATTCACGAGCGTGAGGAAAGCGGCGAAGAAGAGCCACAGGCTGAAGCTTCAGGCATGGGTGGCTTCCTCAACAATATCCCGGGCTTGTCGGGCATTACAAGCAAGCTCGGACCGGTTACCGGCTTGCTCAAAAGCGGAAACTTCTCTGGCATCGGCAAGATGATCACCGGTCTTTTGGACAAGAACCAGGACGGTAGCGTCATGGATGACATCCAGGGCATGGCCGGCGGATTTTTGAGCGGAAAAAAATAGTCTGCTTTCTTGGGCAGCGATGAAGTACGCACCGCAAGGAATTCCATTCTTGCGGTGCGTTTTTTGATCTCCGCATATTGCTTTGTATCCTACATTTGCAACTTCAACCCATTTCGAAGCTATGATCGAAATCCAACCGATTGGCGAATTTTACGAAGTCGATGCAGCCGGCAACCTGATCAATCCATGCTCCATGGACAATATCCCTTTGCCGCAACGCGCCTTGATCAGGGAGTTGGGTATCCAATACAGGATGCATCTGGGCAACAGCTTGCTCGGCCTCTACCTTCGGGGATCGGTTCCGGCGGGCAAGGCCATTCCAGGGGTTTCGGACCTGGATGTTTTGGGGCTGCTGAAATGGCATCCACATCAGCCATTCATTCGCTGGGAAAGGCCAAGTTTTGCGGACGAAGCTGACGATGCATTGCGCAATCATTACCAAAATCTCACCAACATCGACCATGCCATTGCTCACCACGATCCGACCTTCCCTGGCAGAAATCTCAGCGTAAAAATGGTGCTCAAAACCCAATCACTGTGTGTTTGGGGGCAAGATGTCATTCCCGGCATTCCAGACTTCAAAGTTGGCAAAGACCTCTGCATGAATCAAAAATGGGTCGCTCCCATCCTGGATACCTGGAATGACTTGGAAAACGAATGGCCTTCACAGGCCTCCAAAATCGATTTCATCCGCACCTGTTGCAAAACATTGATTCGTTCCGGGTTTGAGTTGATCATGATGGCTGAGGGTAAGTACACCCAAGATCTCTACCCTTGCTACAAGGCATTTTCCAAACATTTTCCAGCCAAGGCGGAATTCATGCGACAGGTTTTGCTCCTGTTCTTGAATCCTGTGGCCATGCAGCACCAAGCCGACAGGATTTTCAATGCCATCGGTCCATGGTTGCGCAACGAAATTGACGTCAAGTCCTAGAATTCCCTTCTGTTCAAGCATTTAGTCGTTGACTTTTGGGCATTCGACGAAATTTTGAATGACTTTTCTCCTTTCCATCCGAATGTTGCATCAGGATTGAAGCTACGCACCTGCTGATCAAGCAGTGGTCTTGCCAAGGTCACTGTAGGTAGATGCTCATACATAGTTGGATTGTTGGATAGATGACCGGATCCCGTTTGGATCCGGTTTTTTTGTGGCCTTTCCTGGGCATGGCAGCATGGATACTTTCCACTCCGCTGCGGTAATCCCCACATTTCCACAATTTTGTCTAAATTGCATTCAGTATCGGTAATCCAAATACTTCAAGCTTCACTTGAAAACGGCAGGTATCTCAAGCTTCATTTTTGCTGCATTCGCAATGTCGGTCTGTCTTTCCGGCTGCGGATCGGATGCCTTGTCGGGCAACAGCAGTGGGGACCAAACCACAAATGGCGCAAATAACCTGCAAGCGGAGACCAAAATGCACGGTTGTCAATTGCCCATTGGTCAAGCCAACCTCGTCATTGATGGCATACCGGTAGATGTTTGGACGCCGTCGGAAAAATATGCCGGGGACGTGCTGGTGTTACATCCCTGGAATGTTTCGAGAAAGGAATGGTGTGTCAAGGCCATGTTGTGCACCAAGGCTGCCGACCGCGGTTTCAGATTGATCATGCCTGAGATGGGTAAGTCCATCTATTCACAAGCTGTCTATCCTGAGACGCGAGAAGACTGGAAAGAATTTCCGACGATGACTTGGGTCAAAGAAACTTTGATTCCAGAATTGCGTGAGCAGCACTGCCTGTTGAAAACCGATGGACAGAACTTTGTCCTTGGCGCATCTGCAGGTGCAAGGGGGGCACTTTTGCTTGCCGAAGAACTACCGTCTTTGTTTGTTGCAGTTGCAGGACTTTCGGGAGATTATAACCCATCCGAACTAAAGGGTGACAACGTTTACCGCGGCTTTTTGGGTGATTTTGAGCAATTTCCGCAGCGCTGGGAGCTCGCAGAAAATGTTGTCGAAGGCTGCGGAGACATCCGCGCATCGGTCTATTTGGGACATGGAAAAGCTGATGACATGGTTTCCTACCAACAAACGCTGCATCTCTATGATCAGTTGAAAGCCAGCAATCCTGAATTGAACATCCGGCTCAATCTTCCGGCCGAGGCGGGCGGGGATTTTGTGTTTTGGGGATCGGAAGTGGGTCATGTCTTCGATTTTTTTGAAAGCATGCAAGCCACGGGTCCTGAAGGTTCCCTTCAATAAGTCGACCTTCAAAAGCCACTTTAGCCTGTACATACAAACATCCTCTTTGCCAATTCTTGTTACGTTTGAGCACATCCCCATTTTCCACGAGCGAATGGGTAAATGCCTTGTTTGCAAATGTCTGGCAGCTGCAAGGCGCTCCGATCTGGAAGATTTCCTTAATTTGGTCCTCAGCTTGCAGGCAAAATCTGCCCTGCGCTTTTGAAATATGTATTCCAATTCATCTCCGTTCCGCATGTTTCGTTTTACTGCCCTCGTTTTGTTGATGTTTTCCGGTTGGTTGTCAGCCCAAGGTGTGAGTGAGCAGTTGCCCACGCCATTCGAGAAAAATGGTCCCAATACATCAGCGACCTACGCCGAAATGATGACCTTTTACAAGGATTTGGCCGCAAAATCCCCGATGGTCAAAATATTTGATGTCGAAAACGGGACCGACGTGGGTCGGCCGCTGCAATTGGTCGTGATCTCGGCAAGCAAGATTTTCAATCCAGTGCCGTTGCGTCAAGCCGACACACGCATCGTCATGATCATGAACGGCATCCACCCTGGCGAGCCGGACGGCATCGACGCGAGCATGATCCTCGCCCGCGACCTTGTTTTGGACAAAATCTATGCGCCCTTGTTGGAGCACATCGTCATCTGCATCATCCCCGCCTACAACATCGACGGCATGATGGTGCGCAACAGCGTGAGCCGCACCAACCAAAACGGCCCGGAGGCCTACGGTTTTCGTGGAAATGGTCAAAACCTTGACCTCAACCGCGATTGTATCAAACAGGATTCAAAAAATGCCCGTGCATTTGCCAAGCTTTATACCGAATGGCGACCCGATGTCTTCATCGACACCCATACCAGCAACGGGGCCGATTATCAGTACATCATGACCTATATCGCTACCATGAAAGACAAGCTCGATCCGGGTTTGGCTGCCTACATGGAAACAACGCTCAATCCTGAGATGACGGCAAAAATGAAGGATGCCAACTACGAAATGTGTCCTTATGTGCAGACGAAGGATTGGGAAGTGCTGCCTGACTCGGGCATCAGCGCCTTCAACGATGCGCCGCGGTACACGACAGGCTACGCCTCGCTGTTTGGCGCGATCGCCTATACCACCGAGGCGCACATGCTCAAGAAATTCGAGGATCGGGTTTACGGCACCTATCAGTTCATCATGCAACTGCTCAAAATCGTGAACCGCGACCGCAAAATCATCGGCCGCCTGCGCAAGGAAGCGATCGAAGCCATCAAGAAGCAATCCGAATACACCCTTCGCTGGAAATTGGATCCCAAAACCAGTCAGAAGCTGAGCTTCAAGGGTTTTACGGCCACCATTTCGCCCAGCACCGTCACCGGATTTCCGCGCATTGCCTATGACGAGACCTTGCCCTTCACCAAAGACATCCCCTTCTACAATAAATACGTCCCCGAAATCACCGTCACGAAACCTATTGCCTACATCATTCCGCAGGCGTGGGATGCCGTGATCGAACGGCTCAAACTCAGCGGTGTGGTGATGCAGCGCCTCAGCGAAGACGTCACGGTGGAGGCGGCCATGTACAAAATCAGCAAGTACAAGTCTGCCGAAAGTCCCTACGAAGGGCATTTCCCCTTGAGCGGGATCGAAGTGAAAAAGGAAACCCAACAAGTGCAGTATTGGGCAGGTGACTATGTCGCCTTCACGGATCAGGAAGCCAACCGCTTTTTGGTCGAAACGTTGGAGCCACAAGGCGTGGACAGCTACCTCTCCTGGAATTTCTTTGATCCGATCCTTTCCCGCAAGGAGTACTTCAGCCCCTATGTGTTTGATTCGGAAGCGCAGCGCCTGCTCGATGCCGAACCCAAACTCAAACTGGAACTTCAGGAGAAAATCAAGTCAGACACCGCTTTCGCCAAGAGCGACTGGGCGCAGATGGATTTTGTCTATCAGCATTCGAAGCACATGGAGCCCGGTTACCTGCGGTATCCGGTGGCAAGGATTGAGAAGAGCACGAAGCTGCCTTTGCCGGGGCACCGTGGGTTGCGGATGCTGTTCGGCCGAGAATTTGCAGAATCGAGGCAGGTGGGCTGATCAAGCAGCCAGAACTCGTTGCGGTCGATTTTTTCGATTTCTTGGACGATGAAGTCGATCAATTCGCGGATATAGGGCTCGGAGAAGTCGAATCGGATGCCTGCGGCGGCATAGACTTCAGGAATTGGCCTTGTATATCCCAACGAAAGCGCATGCATGTAGTCATCCAATCCCTTTTTGGGATCCTTGCGGTAGTTGCGCCATACTGCAATTGCGCCGAGCTGGGCGAGACCGTATTCGATGTAGTAAAAGGGCACATCGTAAACATGGCCCTGCTTCTGCCACAGCGATTGAAGGATGTTTTCGTCGCCAGCCCAGGAAATATAGTCGCCGTGGAAGCGGAGGAAAATATCGGTCCAAGCTTTGTCGCGCTCTGCGACGGTGTGGCCGGGATGGTCATAGACCCAAAATTGAAAGGCATCGATGGCAGCGATCCAAGGAAGCAGCGTCAAGGGCCGCATCAATTGCTCCCTGCGCGCGCGGCGCAACGATTCGGAGTCGGAATAAAACTCACCCAGGAAATCGAGTGTGATCAACTCCATGCTCATCGAGGCCAATTCGGCGAGCTCGGAAGGCATGTGTTTGAACTCGGCGATGTTGATGTGTTGCGTTGCGAATGAATGCTGCGCATGGCCGGCCTCATGCAACATCGTCGTGAGGTCGCTTTGCGTACCGACGGCATTCATGAAAATAAACGGCACGCCGGTCTCGGGCAGCGAATAGTTGTAACCTCCGGGGGCTTTGCCCAATCGTGACTCGAGGTCGAGGTGGCCCATGCTTTGCATCACCCGCAGGTTGTCGGCCATCTGCGGACGCAGGCGGTCGAGAATCCGAATCGACCCTTCGATCAATTCCGATGCGTTTTGGAAGGGATGCAGCGCGTCCTTTCCGAATTCATCGACGTTCAAGTCCCAATGGCGCAAGTCGGGCAGGCCCAAATTTTGTTGGCGCACCCGGCTGCGGGCCACCAATTGGGGTTTGACAACCTTCTCGATGGAATCGTGGAATGCGTAGCAGTCCTTGCGGGTGTAGTCAAACCGACCCAAGGCCTCAAACTTGAAGTCGGCAAACGAATCAAAGCCCGCATTTTTGGCGACCTGCGTCCGCAATTCGAGCAAGTCGCTGAAGAGGTTGTTGAGGCGGTCGCGTTCGGCAATCCTTGCGCCGGTGATTTTGCGCCAGATTTCTTCCCGTCGACTGCGATCCCTTACCTCGAGCAATGCGGCAGCCTTTTGCAGGGTGAGCTTCTGTCCGTCCTCTTCGATGAAAAAGCTGCTGGCGATTTCGTCGAATTCGCGGCTGCGTTTCCTGATTTCTGTGCTGAGCGGGACGTTGGCCTCGCGGAAGAGCTCGATGCGCTTGATCACGCTGCGCGTGAGCACGAGGTATTTTTGCGGATCGAGTTGATGAAACGCTGGCGAATCGTAGAGTTTCTTTAGCAATTCATTCGCCTGAATCGACAATTGCGGCAAAATCTCGGAACTGAACTGATCGTAAAGCTTGCGGATGGGTTCGCTCGTCGTGTCGCAAGTCATGTGAATAAACCGCCACGCCTTGTCCTCATCGACGACAAAACCGAGTTCGGATGACATTTCCAGCCATCGCTCCACATCGGCCACGGTGTCGAGCGGCATTTCGGCCAATTGCTGGAAATAGGGTGCGAGGTGCTCCCAATCGGTGACTTTGAAATCGACCGCAACAAAGCTGCGGGTTTTCTTCTGAGGGGGTTGAACAGTGATTGCCATTGCGCTTGTAACAATCGGGCAAAAGTACTTAAATTGAGCCAGATTCACAATCAACGCCAACCTGCTTGCCAATTCCCATGACGATCATGGTCAATGACATAGCAGCGGCGTCCAACAGGAGTCTCAAACCAGAATGGATCGCTTAAAATCACTGTATTTCTGCTTGTCCCCTTCCGAGAAGAAGGCGATTCGCAATTACCTCGAAGCCTTTCACCAAAAGGGAGAAAACAAGTCCCTGGAATTCCTCAAGCTGCTCGACCATCAGCCCGACATCAACCATGAATCCGCCTCTCAAAAGCTGTATGCCGATCCGCGTTCCAAGGCATTCATCATGATGAAAACCCGGCTCTCCGATCGTTTGACGGAGTTCCTCACCTTGTCATTCAATCCTGAGGCCGGCAAACGGGACCGCAATGCCTCCTACCATCAAGACCTGATCGAATACCGCAAATGCATGCTTTATGCCGCCTCTTTGCAGGAGCGGCAACTTTACGCCATTGCCTTGGAGTGGCTCGAAAAAGCCCGCGAGTTGGCCGTCAAGTGCAATACGCCCGAATTGGAGGTAGATACCTTGATTCGCATGCGCGGATTGGACCGCAGTGGAAACGACAAATTCGAGGAATTGAGCATTCAAATTCAGCGGGCGCTCAAGCAGCAAGAATGTGACATCAATGCCACGGGTTTGATGCGCAAATTCATGACACTCAACGGTGGTCAAATCGGGGGAGACGAAGCCAGAATTGCCTTTCTCGAAGCCCACCTTCCCGCACTCGAGGAATCCCTGCGTCAAGTTTACAGCGTGCGGGCCGACTATTTCGTGCAAATGATGAGAGTCCATCTCTGTTATCTCACGCGGCGGCTCGATGAGGGTCGGGATTTCGCGAAGAAGGGATTGGAAATTCTCACGCACCACGAAGGGATCCGCAGTCCGTTGCGCATGGCAGACAGTTTGTTCCAGCTTGGCAGACTGGAATTACAGGGTCAGGCCTTTGCCGATGCGTGGACGTCATTTGAGAAGGCGCGTGCGTTCCAGACCGAAGAATCTCGTGCCTATCTGAGCACTTCCATTTTCATGCTTTATTGTTTGATCCATTTGCAGGATCTGCCCAAGGCGAATCAACTGATCGC
This sequence comes from Bacteroidota bacterium, assembly GCA_016718825.1. Taxonomy (NCBI): domain Bacteria; kingdom Pseudomonadati; phylum Bacteroidota; species Bacteroidota bacterium. Next base: position 206,821 of record JADKCL010000011.1, read on the forward strand.
CGATATCCAAACGGGACCCGCTTTGAAGGCCGCTGGCAAAAATGCATTGATACAAGGCTTGTTTACCTATCTCCGTGCCTGTGTCAAATTCGGGCAGGGTGCGTTGAAGGATGCTTGGATGCTTGTTCAGGATTGTCAGGAGTTTGGGTTGGACAAGGAAGCTTGGCTGACGGCGATTCGGCTCTTTGAAATCATGATCTTGGTGGATAAAAACGAGCCCGACATTGCCTCACAGAAGCTGGAAAGCCTCCGCAAGCACATGAGCAGGTACACGCCCGATGCACGCATGAAGGCTTGTTTCAAAATGTTGATGGCCCAAGAGCGTACAGGTTTTGCCTTTGGTCAGATTCAAGATGAAGCCAATCAACTGGAAAATTTGCGAACCAATCTTTATTGGGATCCGATCGGGCAAGAGGTCATTCGCTTCGACGAATGGTACCGCGCTCGGCGCGCCCGCAAATCTAAGTAAACCTTCAAACGCCCAAACGCGTCCGGATTTCTGCTTCCAATTCAGCAAGGTCGGCGACCTGCGGCACGCGATGGTGCTGACAAACAATGTCCACATTCCCTTTGCGCCAGAATCCTTCCGGGCAGCAGACAATCAACTTCCCTGATCGCGCATGCAAGCCCAACTCCAGCAGGGAAACCGGACTTTTGGTTGCCGGATCCAAATACATCACAATCAATTCGGCGCGCTCCATGCCCTGCAGTTCCCAAAGTACTTGTTCACGGAATGCGGGTTCATCGGCGGCTTGCCGCCAATTGCTGTCCCAATCCAATCGGCGCGGATTGAGCAAGATCAATTCGGTGTTTTGGAGATTTTCAGAAAGGGCGTCTTGCCAGGGCGCGGCAAGTCCCATTTCGATGCTGCCGGCCAAAAAGACAGCGATGCCTTCGCTGGGAACGGCTTCCGGTGGTCGGATAATTCTCATTGTGTAAATTTAACACAATTGGCGAATTCTCCTTCATTTCCTTTGGATTCCGATTCGGCAGCGAAGGTCATTCTCCCTCACCCAAAATGCGGTAGCTCAACGCCAAGCCCTTGACCACGCTTTCAAAATCATCGCCTGAACGCAGTTTCTCAGCGCCGAATCTGGCCGCAAGCCTTTCACGAACGGGACGCACAAGCGAGGTTCCACCCGTCAAAAAGACGACATCCACCTGATCGGCCACGACGCCTTGCTTCTCTAAAAATGCCCCCAAATACCCGTCAATGCGGTCGAGGTCCTCTTGGATGATCTCCTCGGAAAATGCTTGCAGGCTGATCTTCTCCTTGAACCGAATGCCCTCCATGTTCACCTGAAACACCGCCGAATTTTGCGTCGAAAGCGCAATTTTGGTCGCTTCGATCTGCTGGAAAACTTGGTAGGTGAGGTTTTTTTCGACCAAGGTCTTCAGGTTTTGCAGTTCGGGGCGCTTGCCTGTGAAGTGGTAGTAGTCGTCGATGTCGTTGCGAATCTTGACCGAGTCAAAGAAGTTCATCTTGTCCCAGTAGCAGATGTTGTGGAAGAATGTGATCGGCAACGGCAGCCATTTGCCGGGTTGGCTTTGGAAATTGAGCCCGCGGCCAAAGTGCGGCGTGCCCCGCTCCCACATGATCGCCGAGTCAAAAGAATCCCCGCCGATGTAAATGCCGCCTTTCGCGCGCATATCTGCCGAACGGTCACGCAGGAGCGCACGCGCCGGGTTCAGGCGCATGAGGCTGAAGTCGGATGTGCCCCCGCCAAAGTCGGCGACGAGCACTTGTGTCTCCCCGGCCAAGCTGCCTTCGTAGGTAAACGCCGCTCCGATCGGCTCAAACTGAAAGAAATATTTTTCGAAGCCCGCGATTTGGACGGCTTTGGCGAGCCTTGCCTGTGCGAGGGCGTCGCGCTCAGGGTCTTCGTCAAAGATCACCGGCCTCCCGATGACAGCGGTCGTTACCGATTCACCGACCCAAGCATCAGCCTCGGCTTTGAGTGCGGTGAGCAGCAGGGCGACCAAATCCTCGGCGGTATAACGTTTCGAGCCGATTTTAGTGTCACGGAAGCGGTTGTTGGGCAGGATGCGCTTGACCGACTTCATGAACCGCCCCCGCATTTCGCTGGCAATATACCCCTCGATCGCGGCGCGGCCGACAAGGGATTCGCCGCCGGACTCAGGAAAAAACAGGACCGAAGGAATGCTCAGAACCTTGACAATCTCATGCCGCTCCACATCCAGAACGGCCAACGCCGAGTTGCTCGTGCCAAAGTCGATGCCGTAGATGTAGCGGGCCATGGGCGAATTTTGGGTCAAAAGGACGGCAAAGATAGGGTTGTTTGGAGGGGAAACAAGATTCGGATTCAGATGTGGCCAAGGCAACCAAGCGAGAACACCTATTCCTCACATTCCTCCACAGGCTCCTCGTAGCAATTTTGCCAGACCTCGTAGGTGCATTTGCGGCAAAATTGGACTTGGCCGGTCTCGGTGTTGCGTTCCTTGAGGAATTCATAGACTTCGATGTCTTGCAATTGCTCCTTGACGATGGCTTTGGCGAGCAATTGACCGGGGAGAACGAGGGCGATCCAGAGGAGCGTCGCCGTGGCCAAGTGCATTTTGGGGGCCGGTTTGGTCTGGAGAATCGTTTCCACGCGGTGGCGCAGGCGGCTGCCCTTGAAAAATTGGAGCGGCGCAAAGGCTTCGCCCGTCTTCATGCGCAGGAGCAGGCCCGCATAATGCTTGCGCCCACCCGTATGTGCGACCGCGTAGGCATCGGCGGCATATTCGCTGAGGAGCTCGAGTTCCTTGGAGATGAAATAAAACACGGGATTGACCCACCAAATCAGCTGCAACACGGCAAGGAAGATCTTTTCCCAGGAATTTGCCTGACGGATGTGGCTGTATTCATGGAGCAAAACGGCTTGCTGATCCAAGGCGGGCATTTGATCGAGGGATTCGCTCCAGAAAATGTATTTGCCGCCCAATCGAAGGGAGGCTGCCGACAAGCCGGGCATGTCGCGCACGATGCGCACTTGTTTGCCGTCGATGTCAAGCCATTCCGCTGCGTGGCGGCGCGTTTGCACCATCAACCGGCCGAGCTGCACGAAAATGCGCAAGGTGAGCAGGAAGCCGAATCCGGTGAGCAGGGCAAGCAGCACCATTTGGTGGCGCAGCAGGAAGTCGTAGACCAAACTTGTTTGGTAGAGGATCACGTCGCCGGCATGCGGCTTGGCGCAATGGCAAAAATCCTGCACGCTTGTCGCACCGACCGGCACCGGACTGATGAAGGTCTTGCCTTCGGAGGCCTTGGCATCTTGCTGAACGGTGATGTGGCGGTAATTGGTCTGGGTAAATGGCGGCGTCAGTGGCAAGACCAGACTCACGGTGAGCACGAGCCAAAGGACGATGCGGCGGGACAAAAACGAAGGCCGGAATTGACGCAGGAGCAAATAGGCACCGATGCCCATCCAAGAGAGCAAAATCGTAGAGAAGATATAGCTCAACAAGCTCATTCGGCCTCGTCGATCATTTTGCGGATGGCATCCAATTCCTTGCTGGAAATGTCCTCGTTGTCCACCAAGGTCGAAACCATGGAGGTGACATTGCCCGAGAACACATTTTGCAGCACGGATTTCATGAGATTTTTCTGGTATTCCTCGCGCTTGACCAATGGAAAATACTGGTGAGAGCGGCCAAACGCCTCGTGGGATACGAAACCTTTCTCCTCAAGGATGCGCACCACCGTCGAAATCGTATTGTAGGCGGGTTTGGGTTCGTGGGGCCATTCATCGACCACGGCCTTGACAAACGCCTTTTCGCGGTCCCAAAGCTGGTTCATCACCTGCAATTCCAACCCTGTCAATAGCTTCTTGCTCATGTGTTTCCGTCGTGAACTACAAATATAGTTTGTTTGGGGATGGTTGGCAAGGGGGAGGTGGTCAGCACATTTGATTTCTAGGACAATTGCCGTCCAATCCATTATTAACCAGCAGTTTGTTCGTCCTTTACTCCCCGTTCCCGCTTGTTTTTGGCCTTTTGCTGTTTGAAGTATTCTGAAAGTTGTTTTTCATCATCCGCCGTCAACCGATGGGTTTGGCTGCCGATAAATTCGACTTCAAGTTCAAGTACTTTCTTTTTCATTTTCATTCCTCTTTAAAATATTTACCAATCAAAAATTTACAAATTATTCCCATTCGCTGCGTGATTTCGTCCGACGACGTGTTTGATTGACATTTCCCTCCGAAAACGCTTCCTGACCCCACGGTTGAATTCGGTACAGCCATTCTCTCGCGTCAACATTGCGTCCTTTGCTAACCTTGGCGTTCTTTGCGTTTTCCTCGATTGCTCTTAAACGCAAAGCTCGCAAAGGGTTCGCAAAGAACGCCGAGCATTGGTTCAAACCGATTAAATTCACCAACCAACTTTTAGAAAATGAAAAACGGAGTCTGCATCAAGTGTAAAAGTACGAAAGTCAACAAGGTGAAAACCCAAGACCGTGGGCAGGAAAGCTTTTTCGGTTCCTCGGAGTTACATGTCGTCCATGAGGTGTATGATCCAACTAGAATTTTCTTTTCAGACCGGTCTGTCCACTATGTTTTGGAGGCTTGGGCTTGCTTCGAATGCGGATATGTAGAATCCTATATGCGGCTGCCCTAATCGCCTTTCTTAGCTTGAAACGGGAATAGACGACTGCAAAAGTCGCCTAACCCCAATTTTGCTGGACAGAACTTACTCCACCACTTCACCTTCAAATGCCAGGATGACATTCTTGGGATCCGTGTTGGCGGTAATGGTGACCGTTTTGCTGAACGTTCCAACGGTCTTTGCGCCATATTCGGCTTCGATATAGCCGGATTCACCCGGCTTGACGGGGTCTTTGGTGTAATCCGTGGCCGTACAGCTGCAGGCAGGTTTGACGGTTTCCAAAATAAGATCTGCAGTTCCGGTGTTGGTGAAGGTGAACCGGTGCCTGACAGGCACATCCTTTTGGACTTGGCCAAATTTGAAGGAGGTTTCGGCGAAGGCGATCGAGGTCACAGCGGGAGCAGCCTCATCCGAGACGGTGGTCACGGGAATTGGGTCAGTGATTTTTGCGCCAGCCGTTTCCTGTTGGCAGGATGCGAGCAAAGCGGCGGGAAGGAGCAAGGCAAGAAGAAACTGTTTCATTTTCATAAGACGAAGTGTTTTTTAACCTGCAACAAATCTAAAACTAAATTCATAGTTGTGCAACTATTGTTTTAGTTTATTAACAATTGCCTTGGCCCATTCGCAACAAAACATCCCCCGGCTGGTTTTTCAGTTTCTATCTTTGCTCTCATGAAAACCAGGACGGAAAATACTCCCGCTGAAAAACTCGCACGCCTCATCATCGTGGGTGACCGCGTGCTGATCAAACCGAAAGCCGAAACCGAACGCACGAAAACTGGATTGTTTTTGCCGCCGGGAGTCGAAGAAAAAGAGGAAATTGGCTGGGGATGGATCATGAAAATCGGTCCGGGCTACCCGATACCAGTGCCGACCGACGATAGCCTCGAGCCCTGGAAAGAGGCAGACGAACGGATCAAATATGTGCCGCTGCAAACCAAGGTTGGGGATTTGGCCATCTTCTTAAAGCGCGCTGCCTTTGAAGTCATCTACGAAGACGAAAAATATTTCATCGTGCCACAGGGTTCGATCTTGATGCTCGAACGCGACGAGGATTTGATCAATTAACCATCCCATGAAAACAACAATTCATATTGCCACGAGTCTCGACGGTTTTGTCGCCGACGCTGCCAACAGCGTACATTGGCTGGAAAGCCTTTCCTCCGATATTGGTGTTTTTGAACGCATTTTGCCGTTTATGCAGGCTGTCGATGGCGTCGTCTTGGGCCGCAAAACCTACGAAGCCGCATTGGAATACGGGGAATGGCCCTACCGCAAAAAACAATGTTTGGTCGTGACGAGTTCGACGGCGCAACCTACCACGCCGGACACGTATTTCATTCGCCCGGAAGAAGTGATGGACAAGGCGAATGCATTGGGCATCCAACACCTGTGGGTGGTCGGCGGCGGGCAATTGAATGGCTACATGGTCGAGCAAGGCTGGATTGACGAATTGATCGTCACCGTTTCGCCGATCGTCTTGGGCAATGGTCAACCGTTGATGGCTTCGCTGGGAAAACATACGCTCTTGCAATTGTTTGATCTCTATCCGCTGCCGGATGGTTTCATCGAGCTGAGTTATAGACTTCAACGCACCTAAGGCGCATTCCTCCAACAATACTTGGAATGGAATCTCCCCTTTGCATTCGTTTTGCAAGAAAAACCATTCCTCGCTAACTTTCCGCTCATTCTCAAGGCGATGCCCAAAAATTGATGCGCAAAATCTTACTGACACTCTTGTTATGCCTGCCCTTCGCCACAGCTTGGACACAGGTTCCGGAATATGACTATTTCCCAGCAAGCCATTGCCAGGCGCTTGGCATCCGCACAGTAACGGTCTATCAGTCCAATGTGGACTCTGCAAGTGCGCGTTCCACAACTGGAAAGTCCATTCGCTTGGCAAAAAACATCGATCGTCAAATCACCTTTGATGCTGAGGGAAGACGGGTCAAGCTCGTGAAGTTCATTCGCGGAGGTGCGATGGTCCAGCAAGAAATCAATTTCCAATACGCTGCGTACGGGCTGCTCGAATCTGAAACGCTACGCCTGTATCATACCAACAACGCAGATTCGACAAAGCTCATCCAAAGCCGTGAAAAGGTGTACTACCATGACAATTTCGGCATACTGAACGCAACGGCAAACTATCTCCTATCAGGAACGAAGCGCACTCTGGTCGACAGCACAACGATTGAATTGGATTCCGAGGCGCGCATTTCCAAGGAATCCGTTTTTGTTCCCGAATCCAAACAAAAGCCGCAACTGGTAAAGTCCTACGCCTACCAAGACAACAAGATCGTCGTCACGACACTGATCGAAGGTCAAGTCAGCAACCGTGATGAACATCTGCTTCGGGACCAGTGGTTTTCCGTTCAGGAGTTAAACTTTGCCGCAAATGAACCTACGCCACGTTTGGAGACACAAAACAAATATGACGCAAACAACCGATTGGTTGAGATTCGCTACCTCCCGGATTGGAAACACTTTGTTCCTGCAGAAACCGTGGTCCTGCGCAAAAACACCTTTGACAAACAGGGGCGGCTCACCGAGGCACGACTCGAATACGCAGACGGAAAAGCGACCTTGGAGCTGTATGATTACAGCAACGAAACCGATGAATGAGCCTGTCAACGGCAAAATCACCAGCGAAAGGCATTGATTTTAGCTTATTTTCTTAACTTGGTGCAATGCGAAACTTCATTTGCTTGATCATCCTGCTTGCCGGTCTGGACCTGCAAGCGCAAGTATTTCTGCCTGGCAAGCTCATCACATCCGATGGCGACACCCTTGTTGGGCTTGTTGCTGAACAAGGAGGCATCACTTGGTCGTACAAAGAATCCAAAAATGCCGCGGTACATATCTATACGCGTCGTCAAATTGTGGGCTTTCAACGCAAGGATGAGGTCTATGAGGAGCACGTGATCGAGGTGCTGCGCGGGAAGTTTCCTGAGCGCGTCAAGGACTTTGTCCTCGTCGTCGAGGAAGGGCAAGTGCGTTTGCTGCGGTATGACGGTGTCGGCATTTTCGGAAGCGACCACACCTGCTACTTTCTTCACGAAAAAGAAATGGCAAGCCCTTTGCGGGTAAATGTGGACGCTGCCAACTTCCGCGTACAAATGCGGCAATACTTTGGCGACTATGCCGAGTTGGCCGAGAAAATCAAATCCAAGGAGCTCGGCTACGACAAGATCCAGGAAATCGTGCAGATTTACAATGCTTGGTACAAGCTGCAGCCGCATGATGACGAATTCAAGCCCACTGAAAAGGAGCCTGCTGCCGAAAAGCCCGTCAAGGAAAAGAAACCCAAGAAGGAAAAAGAAGACAAGGAAGACGCCTCTTCCGAGGACTGATCGGCACTTCGCATTCTGACCAATTCTTGAATCACCTTGGCTTCCCCACCGAAAAAGCCCTCGCGCGTCCGTAGACTGCTTGCCCGCTCCCTTTACATTTTGGGCGTACTTTTGGTGCTCGGCATCGCTGGCGAATTGACAGCGCGCTTCATGGGTTTCCGTCCATGGACGGAAACCATCCAAACCATCTCCATCCAACCGGCAGGCAGCTTTTACCAAGCAGATTCTACATTGGGTTACCGTGGGAAACCTGGAAAATTCGACCTTTCGATCAACAACAAACTTCCCTTTTCCGTCACGCATGACTCCACTGGATGGCGCATTAGCAGCCCACACTCGATGCCCGACAGCCTTCCCGAAATCTGGATTCTCGGCTGCAGCTTCACGCATGGGTACGGAGTGAATGACATGGAAACCTATCCCGCGCAACTGCAAGAATTGATGCCCGGCTACCGCGTGCGCAATTTCGGAATGGATGGCTATGGTACATTTCAAAACTGGATGACCCTGAGACACGAGCTTGCCAAGGGACAAAAACCCGCATTGGTCGTTCTCGCCTACGGCGCGTTCCATGATCAGCGCAACACCGCCAACCGTTACTGGCGCAAAGCGCTCCACGGTCAGCAAATCGCAGAAGGTCTGCGCTACCCCTACATCCGCCTCGACGAAAACGATTCGCTCCATGTACACTACGCACAACTCCAATACCATCCGCTACCGTTACAACGCCATCTCGCCCTTCCTTCCTTGATCGAGGAACGCTGGAACCGCAACGAAGACAAGGGCTTGCGCAGCAAGTACGTCACCGAAATTCTCATCCGGCGCATTGCGGAGGCAAGTCATCAGGCAGGTGCACATTTTGTGCTTGCAGGCATCTACCGCCATGAAGAAACCACCAGCATGCTGCGCATCTTTCACCTTGATCGCCTTCACACGGTCGATATCAGTGAAAATTTGGAAAGGCCCCTCCTTCGGATCTCGCTCGACAATGGTCATCCCAACCCGATCGCCCATCAGCTGATGGCCGTTTCACTGAAGAAATATCTGGAACAGAAGGTACTTAAGTAAGCGCTGCGGCGGATTCATTTTGCTTGGAAAGGCTTGAAGCCTTGTATGTGCGGGTCAATGCATCTATTTTCGCCTTTCTAGAAAATTCAATGCTCCCATCATGGCCCTTAACTTGAGAGATGCCAGTCTTTACTTCAACCGCGAACTAAGCTGGCTCAAATTCAACGAACGCGTTCTCGAAGAGGCCGCAGACCTAAACCACCCTTTGTTGGAGCGCCTGAAGTTCCTTTCCATCTTCAGCTCCAACCTCGATGAATTTTTCATGATTCGTGTGGCCGGGCTCAAAGAGCAATTGGCTGCAGGCATACATGAGCTGCCAGAAGACGGGCTCGCTCCCCGCGAAACCCTAACGCAAATCTCCAACAAAGTCCATGAAGACGTCGCCAAGCATGGCTTATTGCTTAACGAGGATGTCATGCCACTCCTTCGCAAAAAGGGGATTCGCATTCGGTACTACAATACGCTTACGAATGAACAAAAGGCAGACCTCGAGGTTTACTTCAAGGAAAAGGTATTTCCCGTCCTGACACCGCTTGCCGTCGACCCCTCTCACCCGTTTCCACAATTGCGCAACCTCGGCCTGAATCTGTTGGTCGAATTGCGTGACCCTGCGATGAAAAAGGAACGGAAAATTGCGGTTTTGCCCTGCCGAGCCTTCTGAACAGGTTTATTCCACTGGCTGGGAAAAACAAGGCGGATTGTTTGCTCCTCGAAGATTTAGTGGCGCCACACCTCGACATGTTGTTTCCCAACATGCTCATTCTGAGTGCCAATTGCTTCCGAATCACCCGCAACGCCGACATGGACCTCTCGGAGGCTGAGGCCGATGACCTGCTCAAGCTCATCGAAAGGGAGTTGCGCAAAAGAAGAATGGGAACGTTGATCCGGCTTGAGGTATCGGATAAAATGCCCGTTGAAAACCGGAAATTTTTGCAGGAAATGACCGGGCTCCAAGAAAGGGCCATCTATGATATCACCGGTCCATTGGACATCGCCTCCTTCATCCACTTTTTGGATTTGCCGTTTCCCGATCTCAAGGATCCAGCCTTTACACCGAGCCTGCATCCGAGGATCACAAAATCAGCCTCCATCTTTGACGCGATCCGCAAGCAAGACGTGTTGCTCCAACACCCTTATGACAGTTTCAACCATGTGATCGACCTTGCACAGGAGGCTGCGCGCGACCCACAGGTACTCGCGATCAAGGTCACGCTCTACCGCACGAGCGGGAAAAGTGCCATCGTACAGGCACTCAAGGAAGCCACGGCCAAAGGCAAGCAGGTCACTGCCCTCATCGAACTCAAGGCCCGATTCGACGAGGAAACCAATATCGTCTGGGCCAAGGAACTCGAGCACGTCGGCGTCAACGTCATCTACGGACTTCTCGGCCTCAAAACGCACTGCAAACTTCTGATGATCGTGCGGCAGGAAGAGGGGCAGATTCGCCGTTACGTACACATGAGTACCGGCAATTACAACGCCCGGACTTCCCGCATCTACACCGACATCGGCCTGATGACCGCCGATGAGTCCATCGGAAAGGACGTCTCTGAATTGTTCAATCTGTTAACGGGTTACAGCGGTCAGCGGGAATGGCGGAAATTGTTTGTGGCGCCGATCAACCTGCGCGACAACTTGGTCAAGCTCATACAGCTCTGCATTACCAACCATTCTCCTGAGCATCCGAGCCATATTCAGATGGTCATGAATCAACTTGTGGATCCGCAGATGATTCAGACCTTGTACCGTGCATCCATCAAAGGTGTGAAGGTCGATTTGGTCGTGCGCGGGGTTTGCTGTTTACGACCAGGGGTACCCGGAATTTCAGAAAACATCACGGTACGCAGCATCGTCGGCAGATTTTTGGAGCATTGCCGCATCTTCCACTTCAAGTACAACGGCGAACAGAAAATCTACATGGGTAGCGCCGACTTGATGCAACGCAACCTCAACCGCCGTGTCGAGATCACGTTCCCACTCGAGGATCCGGAACAAAAGGAGCGTGTGCTGGAAATCCTCGAGGTGATGTTCAAGGACAATGTAAAGGCCCGGCTTTTGCAGCAGGATGGCAGCTTCATCCGCGCGCAGCCGCGCCGCAATGAGAAGTTGATGAACTCCCAGGCATATTTCTTACAGCAAGCTGCTGACCGTCAGCGGCAAATCGACACGATCAATAAGCAGGACTAATATTCTGTCTGCACAGCTTGTGCGAGTATCCGCTTACAATTTCTTCTTGAAATACGATTTAAGTCGCGCCAAGCTGAGCGGCAGCCAAGGTCCTGGTTCGGAAAGTGAACCCTTCCAGGCTTTCCCTCGCCGTAAGTAAAACTTGGCGAAGGTTCCTTGGGTGATTCCCCATTTTTCCAGGAACTGCCTTGGGCCGTCATTTTTTTTGACCTTGCCCGTGCTTTTGGTCTGGAAATGGTAAACACGGCTTTGGGCCACACCCTTGAAATACCGCACACCCGCCTGCCAGAGTTTCATGGAAAAATCAGGATCGGACGACATCCCGGGACTGAATTCGACGGAGTAGCCACCGACCTCGTCCCAAAGGGCCTTCGGCACCACATTGGGCGGCCACGTGGCACCTGACCAATCTTGTTTTTGCCAGCTTGAGAAGGATGCCAGCAAATCCGCTTCGCGGTAGTCGGCAGTCGTGCGCCCGAAATCAAATGGCGCCAAGGCGCAGGGGTTATGGGTATCGGTCGGCTCGATCATCGTACCGGAAACAAACCAACGGTCATGGCCGATCGATTCGATTTCTTGGACGAGCGCAGCATCCCAACCTGGCAAAACGGCCATGTCGTCGTTGAGGAAGCAGATGTAGGGCGTGTACGCAAGCTTGGCGGCAGCATTGAGCGCATGGCAGACGCCCACGTTTTCCGTGGAATAGGTATGGTCGAGCCCTTGGGCGCGCACCCATGCGAGGGTTCCGTCACTGCCTTCGTTCACATGGACGATCAACTGATGGGCGTAGGTGGAATGCCGCCGGATGGAATCCACACATAGCTGCAAGTAGGCGAGATTGTTCCACGTGGGAATCAAAATGCTGAACTTGGCATCGCCTTGGAGCGTCACGCTATGGGATTCGATTTTCATCAGCCTGCAATTTAGGCGGCGACCTTTGATGTTGCAATCTTTCTGCACCACGTCCAAAAGCGAAATGCCTTTCTTAACTTCCCGCTGAAATGTCGGCATCGCCCTCCATCCCCAAGATTGCCATCGTGGTCGCGCAGCGTCACCCGCGTGTGATGTATGCGCTGGAAACGATTTTTGGAGCGTTTTTGGGGATGGAATACAGGATTTTGCTTCTGGATGAGGTGGCTGAGGACTCTTCGAATGGGTTTTTCATTTGTTCCTATCTTCCGAATGCAACGCCGGGAATTCCGGCGTTTCCTTGCAACGGGTTGTTGTACGAAGATCATATTCGGCCGCTGAACGAAATCATCCCTTGGGAAGTACCGTCCTCCGGAAAATTGCTCAAGGAGGACCTGATTGCCCGCATTTTCTTTGTGCTGAGCCAATATGCACTCCTGCAGCCCGGCAAACCCCTCGAATTGGATTCCCACGGCCGCTATCCGGATTCCACCGGCCAACTGACCGTCCACCAATGGCTGGACGAAATCAGTGAGGCGCTTCAACCGTTGCTTTCGACGCCCCTTCCAAAGCCTGTTTTTGACTTCGAAATCACCATTGACATCGATCAGCCCTGGAAATACCTGCACAAACCAAGGTTAGTGCAGTGGGGTGGCTTATTGAAGGACCTTGCAAAGGGCGGAAATACCACCGAACGCTGGGCTGTACTCACGGGTAAGCAAGCGGATCCGTTTTCTGTACTGGAATTGGTAAAAGACATTTGCCCGATCGCAAAAACCAAGGTCTTTTTCCTCTCCGGCGGTCAGCATCCCAACGACAGCCGCTACGACTTCGGGATGGATCCCTACCAAACCCTCATCCGCGAATGGAAATCGGCAGGCTTTGAAATTGGTATTCACCCCAGTTACATGAGCTCGGTCGACCCGGAAAAAATGCGTTCGGAGAAGGAAAATCTGGAAAAGATCGTGGGGCCGGTTTCCATTTCCCGCCAACATTACCTGCGCTACAAAACTCCGGAGACCTTTCGGCAACTGCTCGAATTGGGCATACAGCGCGATTACAGTCTGTGCCAAAGCACGCGATCAGGCGCACCGACGGGTGTGGCGTTGCCCTATCGCTGGTTTGACCTCGAACACAACACCGCCACCTCACTTGTCCTTGTTCCGGCCATGGTGATGGACAGGAGCCTGCTGCAATACCAAGGGTTGCAACCGTCGCAGGCCCAAACGGCCATTGCCGAGGCGATCAGCCAAATCAAAGCCGTAGGCGGAAAATTTGTGATTATCTTGCACAATGAAACGTTTAGCGAGTCCGGCGAATGGAAAGGCTGGCTTTCTGTGATTCGCAAGACAGTTGAATTGCTCCAACAATGAAGGCCATCCTGAAACAGCACAACGAGGTCGACCGCAAACAGTGGATCGAATTCCTGTTGCTGTCACCACAAGGAGCGGTCTATGCGCATCCAGCCTATATGGATGTCGTCGCGCCGGGTTGGCAGGCCATTGAAGTTTGGCAAGACCATACACTTGTCGCCATCATGCCTTTGCTGGTCAAGTCCAAGGCGGGAATGACTTACGCGCTGCAACCCGCCTTCTGCCAATATTGGGGGATATTTTTCGGTCCGGACAAGGATTCGGGCAACTACAAACATTTCAGCACCCGCAAAAAGATTGTCAAGGCTGCTTTGGAAGCGATACCTTCCAGCATTCGTTGGTTTCTGAATGGATTCGCCCCCGAATTTGATTATCCGCATCCTTTTCATTGGGCTGGTTATTCGCTCAAAACGCGGTACACTTACCGGCTAAACTTGGGCATCGGTGCCGCGGCTTTGGAAAAGGCCTATGATGGCGATACACGCTACGACATCCGGAAGGCGGCATCCAATGGGTTGGATGTGAAGACGTGTGACGATGGCGCAGAACTTCTCAGGCTGATCGAGGCCAATCATACATCCGGGAAATTCTTGCTCAAGCCCGATGAGATCACCAAGCTCAAAGCACTGATTCCTGTTTTATTCAAAGAAAAACTGGGCTTCCTGCTGGAAGTGCATAACGCGCAAGGTCAAGTGATTGCCTCCGGGTTGTTTGGCAACTTTGCCGGCAAAACTGCCTATCTCATGTCTGCGCAATCGCCCGAAGGGACTTCACAGGGTGCCATGACACTGCTCCTCGATTTCGCCATCAAAAAGTCTGCAACCTCTTCCCGGGTTTTTGACTTCGAAGGCAGTATGATCGAGGGCATAGAAGGCTTTTTCAGGGGTTTTGGCGGTGCGCCGGTCCCCTATCTGACGATTGAGAAAAATCAACTACCTTTGTTTGTAAGATGGATAAGAAAGTTACGATAGTCGGCCAAGACAATTCCATTTTCAACCAGTTTCTGTATGAGTTGCGGGAGCAATCGATTCAGGGTGACCGTATGCGGTTTCGGAAGAATCTCTTGCGTTGCTCACAGATTCTTGCTTACGAACTGAGCAAGCACATGACCTTCGAGAAGAAGGCGGTCACGACGCCTTTGGGCGAATTGGAAATGCAATTGCCTTCAGATCAGCCGATTCTCATTTCCATTTTGCGGGCTGGCGTGCCAATGCACCAAGGCTTCCTCGATTATTTTGACAATGCCGACAACGGTTTCATCAGCGCGTTCCGTCAGAAAACCAAGGGCAATGACTTTGTGATCAAGGTCGAATATGCGGCTTTGCCCAATGTGGATGAGCGAACCGTTATTTTGATCGATCCGATGATCGCGAGTGGGCGCAGCATCGTGTTGTGCGCGCAGGCGATCACGCCCGCACACGGTGTGCCCGACAAGCTGTTTCTTGCGGGTTTGATCGCAAGTGAAGAGGGTCTCGACTATGTGCGTCGTCACCTTCCCAATGCGCATATCTTCGTGGGCGCAGTGGACAATGAGTTGACTGCCAAGGCTTACATCGTTCCTGGTCTCGGAGATGCCGGAGACTTGGCCTACGGTTCCAAAACAAGCGGCTGATTTCTGATGCAAATCATCAAACAAGCGACGCTTCTAAGTGTTGTATTGTCTTATTGACCTAAAAATCCCTGATGGCAGAGTTTCTTCAATGGCTGAGTGTGATCGGAATGTCTACCCTCAAGGTGATTCCGGCGTTGGTGATGGCGATGGCCTACGGAATGAAGCACTGGGAAATTTTCGTCGGGCTGTTTTCGGGAAGCATGATCGGAGTGGGCTTCTTCACCTTTTTCGGTCTGCGCATCATCAAGTGGCGCAAGGAAAGGCGTCGTCGTCTCGGCATCGTCAAACCGCTCAATTACCGCAAAGCCCGGAAATACAAGCGGATGTGGATTCGATTTGGCCTTCCGGGGATCGCCTTGCTGACCCCGATCTTCTTCGGTCCGGCGATCGGAGCGGTGATCGCGATCATCTTTGAACGGAGCCAAATGCGCATCTTCCTGTATATGGGCGTGAGCATCGCCGTTTGGAGTGCCATTTTTGCTTTGTTGGGACACCAAGTGCTTGAATTGATTCATTGATGACCAGGCCAAAACACATCTTTTTTGACCTCGATCATACCCTTTGGGACTACGAAACCAATTCGATAGAGACGATCCGTGATTTGCTGGTAGACTTTCAGGCACAGATGGGAAGGGAAATCACATTCGACGAATTTTACCCTATCTATTATGCCCACAACCACGATCTCTGGGTACGGTACCGCAAAAATGAAATTGACAACCTGACACTGCGCTATCAACGTTGGCGGATGGCCTTTGCTGATTTCGGGATTGAGGGCGCTGCTTGGATGGACCGTATGGGAGAAGCCTTTTTGGAGGAATGCCCACGCAAAACTGCGCTGATGCCCAATGCCGTTGAACTTCTCGACTTGGTCAGCACGCAGTTTCCGCTGCACATTATCACCAACGGCTTTGCCGAGATACAGGATATCAAGCTCGATTGTTCTGGTCTGCGCCACTATTTTGATGTGATTGTGACCCCGGATGTGGTGGGTGAGAAAAAGCCGCATCCGAAAATTTTTCACGAAGCCCTCCAAGCTGCCAACTGCTCCCCGGAGCATGCACTTTATATCGGCGACAGCTATACCGAAGACATGCTAGGCGGCAGCGCCGTCGGTATGCAGGTGGTTTATTTCAACCCCAAAGCCAAGGAAAACCCCGATGGTTTCCGGGAAGTGCAGGATTTGATCGAATTGACCGATCATCTTTCTTTCGGATAATCCGGCTCCACGGCAAGCCTTGGAACGAATCCTTCGCTGGAACTTTTCCCTTACACTTGAAAGCGATACCCCACCCGGTGGACCGTCAAAATATGCGTTGGTTCCGCAGGGTTTTCTTCGATTTTCTTGCGCAAGTGCGTGACGTGGGTGTCGATCGTGCGCATGGACAGGAGGTAATCGTGTCCCCAAACATCGGCGAGGATTTGCTCGCGCGTGAGGATTTTCCCTTCGTTGAGGATCAGGTAGCGCAACAACTCGCTTTCCATGCGGGTGAGCTCGGTTTCCTCGCCATTGCGGCGCACCACTTGGGCTTGGAAGTCGATTTCGACTTTGCCCACGTGGAACAATTTGGTGTTTTCGGAAGGCTTGCCGCTACGTCTGAGCAAGGCTTCGATACGGGCGCAAAGCTCCAGAATATCAAAGGGTTTGGTGATGTAGTCATCGGCTCCTGCCTTCAGGCCGATCACCTTGTCCATCTGCTGTCCGCGCGAAGTGAGCATGATCACGGGAACCACCTTGCCCATTGCGCGTAGGCGTTTGCAGACCTCCATGCCACTCATCTGTGGCAACATCAGATCGAGCAAGATCAAATCAGGACTTGACTTTTCGACGATTTCCAGTGCCAATAGGCCATTTTCAGCCTCCAGGACTTCATAACCTTCGTATTCGAGGTTTTCCCGCAGCAAGAAGCGGATGGCATTTTCGTCCTCGACGATCAGGATCTTGCGTTTGATGCTTTTCATTGTACCAATTCTTGGATGCAAGGTAGGCAAATCGAGAATGTCGCGCCCTCTCCAACTGCACTTTTCAGTTCGAGGGCACCGTCGTGGTCCTTGATAATGGCGCGTGCGATGCTCAGCCCAATACCGTGTCCTTTGACGTTGTGCTCCTCAAGATTGCCGATTCTCACAAATTTTTCAAAGATGAGCTTTTGATCCCGCGGTGCTATACCCGGTCCAAAGTCCTGAAGATAAATGCGTAACTGATTTCGTTTCATTTCGGCGCCGAGCACCAACCTTTCGTCGCCTTGCCCGTATTTGCGCGCATTGTCAATGAGGATGGAAAGTGCTTGTTCGATCGCTTTGGGATCAACACTGACTTTTGAATTGTCGAGCTTTTTCAGATCCAATTCAAGTGGCGGCCCGACCTGCCGTTTGGCAAATGCCGAAAGGAGTTCCCAGAGTTCCTGCACGTAAATCGGTCTACGGTTGTACTTTTTGCGGCCCGTTTCCAACTGCGAAAAGTCCAACAGGTTGTGAATCAAATAGTCCAACCGTTCTGCCTCCTCGTTGATGATACCCAAGACGCGCTGCATAGATTCGGGATCTTTGAGTCGATTGAGTCGCAAGCTGTCGGTTGCCAATCTGATGGTTGCAAGTGGCGTCTTGATCTCATGGGAAACGTTGGCGACAAATTCGGTTTTGAGCCTTGAAACCCGGAAAAGCTGCATTGCTGCACGCACCAACAGCAACAGAACCACCATCAAAATCGCAAATAGGGCCAAAATCAGGTAGAGATTCCGGAGGTAGATGGACTGTGTGACTTCTTCGACATTGGCCTCGCGAAAAGAAACGCCAAGGCGCAAATCGCCCAACCAAGGTCCAAAATTAGCCAAGGGCGCTTGGTGCTCAAACTGCGGCAAGCCGTAGGCGACGGAGTGGTAGATCAACTGTCCGCCTTGCCCGCGCAGGACCCCAAACTGCAAAAATCGCTTTTCCAGACCTTCTTCCGGCTCCTCATCCGGCCAAAACCGGAGGTGAAAAAAGTCCCGAAGATATACTTTCTGAAAATAGACGGGATCGGTTTGCCGGAAAACCAAACAAAGCAGGTTGCCCTTTTCGTCAAAAATCGGAGCGCCGATCAGGGTATTGCTGCTGAAATCTTTGTTGTACACCAACACCAAGTTGCTGTCAAGGGCACTGCTCCAGATCGTATTGGCCATGTTGTCGATGGCTCCATAAGGCTCTGCCATTTTGTCGAGCTCTTTGCGGATAAATTCAGTGAGGTCGGTTTGGTCGCGCCAACTGCCGAGGCTGCGGTCACCCAAGCGGTATCGGCTTGGACTTTTGTATTCGTAGGAGCGGAATCGGCTTTGGTCCCGCGCCGGAAAAGCTACCACCCAAGCATTGCAAAGTTGCTGAGAAGCAGAGGCCAACAAAAAGGATTTGCGCATTTGGTTGAGATTGCGCTCACGGAAGTCCTCTGCCTTCAAACTGCGCTTCAACCGCAACATGCCGTCGTCCATTTGACGGAGGTAGTCCTGTTGGAGCTGCCTTGCGGCCGAGTTGGCGATCTGTTGCAGGCTGCCGTGCAGGCCGGCCGCAATTTGCATACGCAGCCCTTGCAGGCTCGACAATTGCCATATCATCAGCGCCAGCACCAAGACAAAGGTGAGGCCCGCCAACAACAATATTGTCCTTCGGGTACGCATTCTTGAAAAAATCAGCCATTCTTGCAGGAAGTGCAAGCAATCGCACCGCAATCACCGAAATATTTCGTAACATTTTGCCATGATAAGACCGCAAGGCGTCGACAAGGTTAGAAAAGGATGGAGCAAGACTACTTTGCTTGCAGTTATCGGCATCATGATCTTGAGCCTACAAGCCTGTTTGCGGCCCGTAGAAGGCGATTTTCCCAATCGCGGCCAAGGTTTGGCAGATGACGAATTGCTTTGGGTTTTGCGCATTCCGATTTCGAAGGAAGAAGCCGATCTCACGACGGTTTCGATGCGCGACTCCATCAGCTTCAGCAACTACAATCAGCCGTTTTTCGCCAATGGAATCCAACAACTTGTGAAGGGGATCCTGAATGGTGAAATCAAAGCCTACGACGAGTATCCTGGCCAAACAGAGCTCAAAAACGCCCGGGAAAGGCTGATCCAAATGGGTGGAACCGGTCAAAATATCGATCCTTTGCTGCGCGTAGCTGAATTGTACGTCGTGGTCAACATTGCCCAGGGCTATTACAATGGCCGCCCGGAATTTCTGCGATTGATTTGGCGCGACCCTTCTGGCAGAGAGGCAGACCGTGGTTTTGCTGGCATTCGATTGGACAACGAGGCAAGCGGTCAGTTCCTGCTGGGCAGCAACTTCCTCAGCGAATTTGCCAAAATAAAAAACTACTATGCCATGCCCATCTATCTGCGCACCAATTTCAGGGAATATGCGATCCGGTCGATCGAGGAGGCAAGGTTTGTGCAGTCAATGGTCTATGCCGGGAAGTGGAATGAAATTGGATGGGAAGACGAAGGAATCAACATCAGCGGGGAACATCGCGTGACGCTCTCGCCGGAGACCGTGATACCCCTTGCAGGCTTTTACCGCTTCAATATTAAAACGGAAGGCGACAGCAACACCTTCGCGGAATTGTACCTCACGGCAGAAAACGACTATCTTGTCGCGGATTGGAGCAACCGCTTTCGCATCGAAAAGATATTACCTTACGGCCCGATGCAATTTTTCAGTACTTCAGGTGAATTGTATTGGTTTGAGCTCAGACCCGACAGCAATTTGGCGCTGTTTGTGATCCAAGGCAAAGACACGCTCGGGAGTTATCAAAACCCCGTGTATTGATTTACAATGGTTTAAGAGGCAAATTGCTACTTCTCTTCGTCGGGCTTCAGGTTTTTGGGATCAGCGTCTTCGCCTTTTTCACCTTTTGCTCCAAGGCCCCCTTTTCCCTTGCTCGGTGCCGGGATAGGGTAAACTTCGACATCTTTCAAATCCCATTTTGCCCGGATTTCAATGGTTCCGGTTTGATGGTAAACCTTCTCTGGTAAACGATAGGGTTCGAGACTTCCAGGTGTCAGGACGCCGTTTCCATCAAAGTCTTCGATGAGGTCCATGCTGTATTTCCCGGGCTTCAAGAAGATAAACTTAAACGCCGTGGGCGATACGAATCGTTGCTCATAGATCTCTGCCGCAGCCGAGCCGGCATCGGCCCCTTTGGCACCGCCACGCGACTTCTCATCATCCGATGCCTTGCTGTCCAATAACCGTCCTGAGCCCGCTCCACCCCTGAAAATCGTCATAAACTTCAAATCCGGGCGCGTCGAATCAGGAAGAACTTTTCCCGAGATGGTACCAAATTCGTCTGGTTCCGGGAACCGTACCTTCATCTTGATCAACGTATCCAAAGGTGCACCATCCGGCCCCGGAAAAGCCTTCAAAAACTCCAGACGATAAGTCAGCTTGTCGTTGAGTATAGTGGTCGGTCTGACAATCAGATGAAATCCAACCGTCTCTATCTCAACATTTTGTACTTTTCCGCCTGTATCCAGCAACTGCACCATCGAGGTATCAACGACAGCTGGGAGTTTACAAAGCGCCTGTATCATAAACTCCTGTCCGCGAGGCAGGTTGATCGGTTTTTCAAACCATTTACCCTTGTCCTCCTTCACCGCGCTTTGTTGGGTCAGCCGCACAACGGTATCCCGTCGCTGACCAAGGCTATCCATTAAATTCACAAAGCTCACATTCAAATCACTGGTACGTGGCACTGGTGAGTGAAGGTATAGATGTCGCATGTCTTTGTAGCGAAACCTGCTACTCGTAACTACAGTGGAATTGCCACCCAATGTATCTGAGACGCGAACAGAAAGGCTGTCTTGCAAATAAGTCGGCCGAATCGGTTCTGCAAACTCCACGTGAATCGTAAAATCATTGGACCATTTTACAGACTTCACCTTGGGCCCTTCGACATCCTGATAAAAACTCACCAATGTAACCCGCAATGGAATGCTGTCTTCTGGATTCAATTCAATCAATGGATTCTCCGCCAAAGCAAGCTTTTCCGTGAGGCCGGAAAATTGAAAGTCGTTGTCTACATCCTGAACCCCGTAAATTTTATAACGCCCCGGTGCCAGAAACTGAAAATCAAAGCGACCATCACCATCCGTAACCGTAACGTAATCAGGACGTTGGTCGAGAATGTTGTTGCCATCCAGTTTATCCGCAGGGAACAGCATGACCTTAATTTCCTTTTCTCCCAATCCGGTCCACATGTCATTGACCATTCCGGAAAACTTCAATGAATCCAAAACGTCGCCCGTACTTACCGCATAGGTATAGGCCTTGTTCATTTTGTTGCCTTCGTTAAAATCCAAGATCCCGGTCCCAAGTGTAATCACGTAGGTGGTACTATCCTTTAGCGGCGCATTGAACTTGATCCTCAGGGTTTTGTTCTTAACGATGATCTCAGGATCCTCCGCCGGAACAGGGGAAATAAAGACCTCCTTGCGATAGTTCCCTGGCTTGATAAACTCATCGAAGTAAAAAGTCACCTCGTCGGAAGAAAAATTCAGAGTCCCTGGATACGGTACTGCTCCATACACTTCAGGACCTTTGGAATCCTTTTCACCGCCGCTGGGTCGACCAATATTGGCACAAGAACAAACAATGGCAGCCACTGCTACCACGACCAATCTGGAAAATATGCGAGACAATTTTGGCATTTCAGGAACGCAAGTAAAACAACAAAATTATTCCCGCAATACCGGTGCCAATCAACAGTGCCGGGCCAATGTATTTTGAAATCACCCTCGGACTATCACCCCGCAGCGCGGGGTACTTCGATTTTCGAAGACTCGGCAACAATTTAGAATCGACAGTATCCTTGAAGGAAATTAGAATGCCGACTTCCGCAGTGTCACGAAAATTCAAAACAGTTTCAATGTTGCGGACAAACTTTCGGTTACCAACAGGCTGAAAAATAATCGTCGGTTCCTCGATCGACAAACTCCGGTTTACAGAAGCGTCGAGCAAGATTTCCTGCCTGAGCTTTTCGGTGGCAAACCCGTTTAACGAATCGATTTTATAGTCTGATTTGGCAATTTGGTGTAAGACAAGTTCCTCAAAAGCTAACTGATTGGAAACCTGAGAATTACAAAATTTAGGTAAAAATGAAGTCGTTAAACTGCTAATAATCAGGAATATAGGTCGGCTTATTTTAAGCCATTTTAAACGACGATCGAACTTTCTCTGGTGTGATTCCCTCACTTTGACCAATCTGTTTTCATATTGCCTAAAAACGGCCAAAATTGATGTGCCCTACTTTTGGATCACATAAATGAGGCTGCTACAACGCTCTTTGTTAAAAAGCGCGACGCACCAAGACCGAAAGCCATTCCAAATGCCGCGAAGCATGAAGCCACCGGTATTGCGCTCACTTAACATCGATACATAAAAAGAGTCAAACGGCATTCGCTTGGTGCGGATCAATTTCAGGCCGTGCCGTTGCAAAAGCGTACGCATCGCATCTGGACAAAAATGATACAGGTGTCGGGGGACGTCATAAGCTGCCCAAGCCTCTTTGTATCGTTTGGCATCCATCGATGCATAGTTGGGAACAGCAATCAACAATCTGCCATCCACTTTGAGCAATGCTTTAAGCTGCGCCATGTATGCATCCAATTGATGGACGTGTTCCAAGACATGCCACATGGTGATGGCATCAAAACTTTCCTTTTGCAAATGAAACAGCTCTTCGACTGGTCTGGCTTCAACGTTAAAATCAGCCTTTGCAACTTGTCTTGCATCTGGATCCGGCTCAAGACCCAAACAGTCCCAGCCTGCAGATTTCATGGTGGCCAAAAATGCACCGGCACCACTTCCGACATCCAAATGTTTTCCGCTACCCTTAGACGTTACGTTTTCAACTAGACGTCGTTTGCTTTTGAGTGTAAACTTCCGAACGGTCTGATACAGTCCATGGATAAATCCTTTGGAAGTATTGGTATGCGAAACATAATCCGCACTCTTGTAATACGGGCCGATTTCGTCTTGGCTCGGTACCGGATTCGTGAACCGGTGTTGGCAAGCATTACAATGCGCAATTCCAAACAACGCGCCTGATACAGTCGTATCCTTTGCCTTCATCACCTCCTTGAAATCGGTTCCAAGGCAAACTGGACATTGAGAATAAATGATCATTGTTCAAGAATCTGTATTAAAAATCAGCGGCCTATAAACACCATCAAGACCGAAATATCTGCCGGGCGCACCCCACTAATTCGGCTTGCTTGTCCAAGGCTATTCGGTTTCGAACGGGAAAGCTTCTCCCGACCCTCAAACGAAAGCGCCTTCACCTTGTGGTAATCGAAGTCCTCTGGAAGCCGGATATCATCCAGGCGAATCACCTTTTCCGCTTGTTCGCGTTCCTTGCGAATATAGCCATCATACTTCTTTTGGATTTCAGCCTGCTCCAATACTTCAGTGGAGTAACCTGCAAGGGCCGCTCCAAATTCAGGAAGTGCAGCCATCAAGTCTTGCAACGTAAGCTCGGGTCTCGTCAGCACTTTCTCTGCTTTGACACTTTGGCTCAATGGCGACAATCCTTTTTGCTCCAACAATCCATTGATTTGGTCAGGACTAATGGAGGTACGCTCGATGAGTCCAATCGCTTCCGAAATAGCAGCCGCCTTCAACGAAAACTCTTCGAATCGATTGTCGGAAACCATCCCGAAATCACGGGCCATTTTGGTCAGCCTCAGATCGGCATTGTCTTGCCGCAACAGAATCCGGAATTCTGCGCGGGACGTGAACATGCGGTAGGGCTCCTCGGTGCCCTTGTTGACGAGGTCATCGATGAGCACACCGATATAGGCTTCATCCCGCTTCAATACGATCGGATCAAGTTCTTGACATTTGCGGGCAGCGTTAATCCCTGCCATCATGCCTTGGCAAGCCGCTTCCTCATAGCCCGTGGTGCCGTTGATCTGTCCAGCGAAGAAAAGCCCTTGGATCAAATGTGTTTCCAAGCTCAACTTCAGTTGTTGCGGCGGGAAGAAATCGTACTCGATCGCGTAGCCCGGACGAAACATCTTTACGTTTTCAAATCCCTCGATTTGACGGATTGCTTTGTACTGCACATCCTCCGGCAAAGAGCTTGAGAATCCATTCACGTAAACTTCGACAGTATTCCATCCCTCCGGTTCGACAAACAACTGATGCCTGCTTTTATCAGCAAAGCGGACAATTTTGTCCTCGATGCTGGGACAATACCTGGGACCCAATCCCTGTATCCTGCCGGCAAACATGGGGGATTGTGCGAAGCCGGTGGCCAAGGTATCATGCACCTTTTGATTGGTATGCGCGATATGGCAAGGCAGCTGTTTGGTCAGCGGATGCGTTTCGGACCCAAAAGAGAATTTTGCAGGGTTCTCGTCACCTTCTTGAATCTCGAGCTTGGTGTAGTCAATGGTGCGACCATCGAGTCGGGGTGGCGTTCCGGTTTTCATTCGACCGCTTTGGAAGCCGAGTTCCTGGAGTTGTTCGGTGATCCCGGTCGCCGCCTTTTCGCCAGCACGACCGCCACCGAAGTTCTTTTCGCCGATATGGATCAATCCGTTGAGAAAGGTGCCATTGGTAAGGACAACGGTTTTGCCTGGGATTTCGATTCCCATACTCGTCTTGACACCTACCACCCGTCCGTCTTTGACGACAAGTTCGCGGACCATCTCCTGCCAGAAATCAACATTGGGCGTTTGCTCCAGCATCAGGCGCCACTCTTCGGCAAAGCGCATACGGTCACTTTGCGCGCGCGGGCTCCACATAGCAGGACCCTTGGAACGGTTGAGCATTCTAAACTGGATCATCGTTTTGTCTGTGACGATCCCCGAATACCCGCCCATGGCATCGATCTCTCTGACAAGTTGCCCTTTGGCGACACCACCCATGGCTGGATTGCATGACATCTGGGCGATGGTGTTCATGTTCATGGTGGTAAGCAGCACCTTCATGCCCATGTTGGCGGCAGCCGCAGCGGCCTCACAACCGGCATGGCCGGCACCGACCACGATCACATCATAATTTGGAAACATGCTGCAAAGTTAATTGAGAATTGTCTGCTGACAGCGATTCAAATGAAATTGGTCGATAGGTGCCAAACGCTGCGTTCAGGTGGAGTTGCCCGTTCAGCGGAAAACTTAAGCGGACCTCGTGAAATTGTTCCACGTGGAACAATTCATGTTGGCAGCACGATGATCGGCTTGCAAAGGCTTTGGAGAAAATTGGAATTTCGAAGGGCAAGAATACAGGCCTATCGTCGGCAGAAATTGTTCCACGTGGAACAGTCACCACTTCCAGCAATGACCAACACTTACACGTAGTGCATCCGTACATTACCGAGGAAACATGGCTATGGCCGCGTCTTCCGCAGCACGCATTTCCTTTTTTGATTTGGCGTCTTTGTCTTTGAATCCGGCAAGATGCAGAAGCCCGTGCGCCATCACGCGGTGGAGCTCATCCCCGAATGCCACTCCAAATGATGCGGCATTCTCTCGCACACGTTCGACACTGATGTAGATATCAGCTGCCAAATCCTTGGAATCTTCCTCAGAGTGTGGGAATGTAATAATGTCGGTCAGCGTATCGTGCTTCAGAAAATCCTGGTTCAGACCCAACAAATAGGCATCAGAAACAAAAATGTAATTGATCTCCTGTACCGTGCAACCGTGTTGTGCAGCGACATCCTGCAACCAAGCGCCCACGGCGCGAGACTTCGGAAGCTTGAAATCAATCTCCTCTATAAAAAACTGAATTGGTTTGGCCATTCCTCAGATGTTGAAGACCATTTCCACACGGCGACCAGAGTCTTGAAAATGGATCTCATCGGAAAGTTGACGCATGAGAAATACCCCACGCCCGCTCTCACGCATCACATTTTCAGGAGCTGTTGGATCAGGCAATGACTCAGGATCGAAACCATTTCCTTCGTCCTCAACCGCCATCATGATGCGATAGGGGTTCAAGGATGCACAACGGATGCGCACCACTTTTGAGCCATCTCCTCGGTTGCCATGTCGAATGGAATTGTTGACAGCTTCCGTTACCGCAATCATTACGTTTCCGAAGACGTCGTCTTTGAAACCCAAGAAGTCGCGAATTTCCTCGATGAATTGCTCCACCTCCAGAATCCGCTCCGGGTTGCTCGTGATCTCTAGTTCTTTGACCATTTGCGCCACTGCCTGCATTATATCAATCGTTGGACTGTTCCAGCAATTTAAAGTATTTTTCAATCAAGTTAATAAAATCGGTAGAATACTCAAGTTGATTGCTCTTGAGCAACTCTTGCCTGATCTTGTTCTTGTACTCCTCCAATTCCAACTGATCGGGTGAGACGCGATCATTTTCACGACCGGTACGCGACTCCCGCTGTTGTTCAAACTCCTCCTTTTCACGCACCGCCTTGAAGCTGTCGAGGAGTCGATTCAAAATCTGCTCTTGACGGCGCATCGTACGTTCCGTCAAAATCTGATTCTTCAACTCATCCTCAGTGTCCTTCATTTCTTGCATGATTTGGCCCATGTCGCCCAAACCGCTTTTTCCGCCTTTGCCAATTTTCTCGTGTGCTTCCTTCAGTTGCATCCGCAACATCTCTTGCATCTTGCCCATCTCGGCCAACTTCTTGGGGTCTGTCCCGGGACCTTTGTTGAGCATGTCTTGCATCATCTTGTTCAACTCCCCTTGCTTCTTGCTCATGCCCTTCATGTCAGAGTTGCTGCCACCGGGCTTTTTGCACATACCCATGCCACCCTTCTTGTTCTTCATCTGCTCTTGCATCTGCTGCATCACGTCGGTGAGCATGTTCGCAAGATTATTGATGCTGGTCATGGCCGCATGCTGATTTTCAGTCACACGTGGGAGGTATTTGTTTTCCATACTTTCCTGGGCGGCATTCATGCTTTTGAGGATCGTACGGCTTTCGTCGGTGATGAACTTTTCAATCTGAAACACGCGTTTGGCCAAGGCATCAAGACTATCCTTGATCATGTACATGTCGTCCAGCATCTGCTTTTGCTGCACTTCCTTTTCCACCAAGGCCGGGTCGTTCCCGCGAATCTCTTTTAATTCGTTGCGCAAATCCTCCTGACGAAACGAAAGGCGGAGCAGGTTCTCGAGCAAGTAACGAAGGTCCTCCATGTTTTCCTCGTCTTGCTGTTGCTGACCAGCCTCCATCATGGATTGCATATCCTCCTTCATCTTTTTCATCTTCTCAGAAGATTTCTTCTGCGATTCGGAACCGGACTTCTTCTCCTTTTGCTCGATTTGCTCGCCAGCGTCATCCATTTCCTGTTGAGTTTCTTCACCCAACTTCTCCAGATCCTCCATCTTTTCAGCATCAGGAGTCTGGGTCTCCTTTTTCATTTCTCCCAACTCTTTGAGGTCCTTTTGGACATCCTTCATCTCTTCACTCAACTTCTCTTGCTTGTCAGCAATTTCCTTCATCTTTTCCTCATCCGATTTGTTGGTTTCCTCCAACTTCTCGTTGAGCATGTCTTCTTTCTTCTTGAGGTTGTCGAGCTTCTGCACGATCTCCTCACTCTTTTGCTCCACCTCCAATTGCTTCAGCAGGGCCAAGGTCTGTTCCAAAGCCTTTTCAAGATCCTCCTGCTTCATCTCCATCTCCTCCATCATCTTCTTCATCTCCTTGGGATCCATCTTGTCCATCTGCTCCTGCATCTTCTTCATGTAGTCCTCAAGTTTATCGTCCTTGAGTTTCTCTAGAAGTTGATTCAGCTTTTCATACTTCTCCATGGTGCGCTCGGTCACCATTTCATTGTTTTGCAGGGTCTCTTTATTCTCTTTGAACTCCTTTTGGGTTTGCTCGATGCGCTGTTGCACATCTTTGTTCTTCTCGAGCAATTTTTCGAGTTCTTTTTTGTCATCATAGCTCAAACCCTTCTGGTTCAGCATCTTCTCTTGATATTTCTCCAGAGCTTCGCGCACCTCCTTGGCCTCTTTAGCCAATTGCTCGACCTCCTTCTCCATCTTGTCCTGATTTTCCTCTACCTCCTCAAACTTCTTTGCGAGGCTTGGGAAATTGACGCGAAACACGGCACTCGTGCTTGCTTTTGGACCGGAAACGAAGTCATTGTCCATTACCTTCACGAAATACTCCACTACATCGCCTTCCTCCATTCCCAATTGCTGCAAATCAACTTCGAGTCCTTTGTGCTGGAACAATTCGCGTGGATCAACTTTGACGGGCATCGATTTATACTCACCCTCCACCTTGTCGATGTTTTCACTTTTGGAGAAGCGGTAATGCAAACTCAGGTTGCTGAACCCAAAATCATCGCTGATCTCAAAATCCAGCGGCATGAACATCGTGAAGTCGGCTTGAAACTCTTGCGCCGCATTATTTACGAAAATCGTGGGAAACCTGTCCTGAATCACGTCGATGTGGTAGCGCACAGTATCCACATTGGGAATCTCACGTTTCGACACCAGGCTAATAAAGTAGCCCTCATTTGCCAAAACTGTCTTTTCATGCGTAAAGCGTCCAGGAACCATCGACGTCTTGAGCGGTACAGTGTCAGCGCCGTAGTACGTGGCCTCCTTGATCGAACCGTTGACATCCACCAACCATTTCACCGACGTTCCACGTAGCACTTTCAAATCCCCGATATTGTCAGAGAGCGTATCGTCTGCCATTCCCGTATAGCCTGGGTAGTCCACGACCACTTTAAAATTCTTGATCGCCGGCCGGGTTAAGACCTCAACACCATAGATTTCAGAGTTAACCTCTTCATTACCAATTTTATAATTGAAATTTTCTTTGATGTCGTTGAATTCAAAGGCAAACTCGTCTGTGCGCAGTTGATCCATCGGATAATGCACAAACTCTGACTCAGAGGCCTTCTTGATATAGAGATATAAATCTTTGGGCAACTCCTCACCCTCGACGGTTGCTGTCAGTTTGAAATCTTGACCGGCGATTAATTCCTTCGGATGGTTCTCCACCAGGATCTTAAAAGGCGGAGGAGGAATGAATTCCTGATTGTAATTCAGCAATCGCGTAGTACCGTTGCTCAAAACATCGGGCATGACAATCCCAAGCAACAAAAACAACAGCAATGGAATCGCCAAATACCGTGCAAATTTCCAGTTGACATTGAGATTGATGGCCTTTGCGAATGGAATAGGGGCAAGATCTTCGGTCTTCTTTTGAATGGCAGCAGCCAACAGCGCGTTATCGTTTCCACCTGAAAATGAACGCAATTCAAGGAGATTCAACAACTTATCATCAATCTCGGGGAAGTGCCTCCTGACCAAGCTTGCAATTTCAGTGTCTGTCAGCGGTTTGCTCAGGTTGAGCAATTTGGACAACGGCCAAACGATTGCATAGGCCGTAACACCCAAAAGCGTAAGTCCCAACGCATAAAACATTCCCGTGCGAACGCCACTCGAAAATCCCAGCAAACCTTCGCCAGTAACGGAAAGAAAAAACATGGAAGAACCCAACAAAAGCAATCCAATGCTTCCGCGAATGATTCGATTTACGTAGAACTTCCTGCGAAATTCTTTGATATGCCCCCAAAGAAGATTCTCAGTTGTATTCACAAATTGCTCCTTTCACTACTCAAAAGGCCCATCAAAACGATGTAGACGGCCAACATCCACAAACCAAAGTTCAAGTTCCAGAAAAAACACGGGACATTCAAGACCGAAGCCAATGCCCCGATTCTTAAAACGTAAACATCAGCCCCGATGTTTCATCAAAAGACTCAATAATCCAGGGACTTGATCCCATATCACCAATCTTGCGATTGCAGCGGCTCCGATCAGAAGGCTCACCACCATCACCGGATTGCTGTATCCAATCGCTGCAACGGTACCGGAAAAAATCGGCCATTGACCCAACAACGGATTCCATCCACTACCAATCCAATAGCTCAAAAGGTCCAGAACGAGACAGAAAAATAGAAATAGCATACCTGCGACCAGCAACCCATAAATCCATTTTGCAGTTTCAAGTGCTACCTTTCCCAACTCGATCGTCGTTAGAATTTCAACCTCACATGCACAGGCGCATGATCGCTATGCACCGCATCCTGAAAAATATTCGCATCCACGACATTGGCAGCCAAGGCTTCGGCAACGAAATGATAATCAATCCGCCAGCCTTTGTTTTGCTCCCGGCTCTTAAACCTGAATGACCACCAGCTGTACTGATGCGGTTCAGGATGAAACATCCGGTAGCTGTCGCGAAATCCAATTTCCAGAAAACGTGACAGCCAAGCCCGCTCGTGTGGCAAAAAACCAGAACTGTTTTTGTTCGAAACCGGATTGTGAATGTCGATTTCCTTGTGGCAAATGTTAATGTCTCCACAAATCACCAACCTCGGAACTGTTTTGCTCAATTCTGAGATGTAAGTGTAAAAGTCCTCCATGAATACTTCCTTGAATCCTTGCCGATCTTCACCGCTGGATCCTGAAGGAAGGTAAACATTCAACAGGGAAAATTCCGGAAAATCCAGACGGATGACGCGACCTTCGCGGTCGTATTGCTCCATTCCACAGCCATAGGTCACATTCAGTGGCGCATGCTTGGTGTAAATGGCTACTCCGCTATATCCTTTTTTCTCCGCTGGGAACCAGTAACTCGTATAACCATCCGGGCTATGCAGCTCAGGGGTCAAATCCGTCGGCAAAGCCTTAAGTTCCTGAAAACAAATGATATCCGGATTCGCAGTACCCAACCATTCCAACAGACCTTTGCTCGCTGCCGAGCGAATGCCATTCACATTGTAGCTGATGATCGAATATTCCATTTTCTAATCCTTGAAGTGGTTCCAGCCCTGTGCCTGCAAGGGCAACATACTGCCATTGGCAGTAATCAAATTCACGCCAGCGATTTCCTCAACAATATGGCCAATGATGGTCACTCCCTTCATCGTTTTGATCTTGTCGTAATGCTCGAGAGAGACAGTGAAAAGCAATTCATAGTCCTCGCCACCGTTTAAGGCCATCGTCAAGGCCGGGATTCCAAGGTCTTCTCCCACCAAGATGACTTCATGGTCGATCATGATCTTGTCTTCGTAGATGGTCGCACCCTTCTTGCTTTGTTTGCAGATATGCAGCAAGTCACTTGCCAAGCCATCGCTTAGATCAATCATCGCAGTCGGCTTGATCCCGTTTTCCCGCAGCAAACGTACAACGTCGCCACGCGCTTCGGGCTTCAGCTGCCTACCGACGACATAATCACGACCGACTAGATCGGGTTGAACGCCAGGGTTTTTCAGAAAGACAGCTTTTTCGCGTTCCAGCACTTGCAAGCCAGCGTAGGCACCACCGACATCACCCGAAATACAGATCAAATCGTGCTCTTTTGCGCCAGAACGGTAAACAACATCAGCTTTTGCGGCCTTTCCGATGGCAGTCACGCTGATCACCATCCCGACACGGCTACTTGAAGTATCGCCGCCGATCAAATCCACGTCGTAGTGATCACAGGCAATCTGAACCCCTTCGTAAAACGCGTCCATTGCTTCGACCGTGAACTTGCTGCTCAAGGCAACCGACATCGTAATCGCAAACGGCTTGCCGTTCATGGCGTAGATATCACTCAGATTTACCACAACCGATTTGTAACCCAGGTGCTTCAACGGCACGTACCTGAGGTCAAAGTGCACGCCTTCGATCAGTAAATCCGTGGTAACCAAATGCACTTCCTTTTCGGAAACGGCATAAACGGCGGCATCGTCGCCAATCCCCTTGACCACATCGGGGTTATGATTCTCAAACTCGCGGGTGAGATGTTCGATCAGCCCAAATTCCCCTAATCGGGAAATCGGCGTGAGATCCTCTGCATTTTCATCAAACATGGGGACAAAGATAGAGCAAAAATTGCCGAAGCAAGCCGCAGAAATCAGAGACCCAACTGCGCGCTGATTTCCAGCATCCGCTGAATCGGCAGGAGCGCCTGAGAGCGAAGTGGTTCAGGCACATCCACTTCCGGCATTTCGTATTTCATCGAGATATAAACTTTCTCCAGCGTGTTGAGCTTCATGTGCGGGCAATCGTTGCAAGCGCAGGTCCCTTGATTGGGCGCAGCGATGAAACGCTTGTTTGGACTTGCTTTTTCCATCTGATGAATGATCCCTGATTCGGTGACGACGATAAACTCCTCGGCCGAACTTTTCTTCGTAAAATTCAGCAGACCACTTGTGCTGCCGATGTAGTCCGCCATTTCCAGAACCGGGTCTTCGCATTCTGGATGGGCAATGATTTTTGCATTCGGATGGCGCATCTTCAGCTCCGCGAGTTTTTTCC
Organism: Bacteroidota bacterium; assembly: GCA_016718825.1. Taxonomy (NCBI): domain Bacteria; kingdom Pseudomonadati; phylum Bacteroidota; species Bacteroidota bacterium. The sequence goes on from JADKCL010000011.1 coordinate 239,199, forward strand.
GGGAGAAAATTTCGTGCACCATGCAGGCACCGTCCCAAAGAATCATGTTGCGACCGGTGAGTTTGTTGATGTAGGCGCCCAGGTTCTTGTCCGGTGCAAAAATCAGCGGCTGATCTTTTGGGAAGCTCTCGACGATCCCGACGGCATTGGTGCTTGTGACCACGACATCGCTCAGGGCCTTGAGGCCGGCCGAGCAGTTGATGTAAGTCACCACTTTGTGGTCGGGGTACTTTGCTTTGAATTCGGCGAAAAGATCCGGCGGGCAGCTGTCGCTCAACGAGCAGCCTGCGTTGAGATCCGGCAAAACCACTTTTTTTGAAGGATTGATGATTTTTGCTGTTTCCGCCATAAAATGCACGCCGGCAAACAAAATCAGATCCGCGCTGGTTTTTTCAGCTTGCTGCGCCAAACCCAAGCTGTCGCCCACGTAGTCGGCGATGTCTTGAATATCCGGCTCCTGATAGTAATGCGCGAGCAGCACGGCATTCTTTTCGCGCTTCATCCGGTTGATTTCTGCGAAGAGATCCAATGTTGGATCCACCTCGATGTCGAGAAAGCCAATGCGCTTCACCGCCTTCTTCTTATCTTCCAATATATCTATCATCTTATTTTATATTCTTCTTCTTTTAAATGTTGTAGTAGTATATGTCGTGTGGATTGTGTGTAAAAGTAATGTGTATTCGACTTGATTTTAACGTTAACCACACTTGAGGATTCTTATACACATCAAAGTTAAAAATATTTGGTTCAGCATCATTGACTTAACACCGCTCATTCACATTCCCACATTCGAAGGTGTAAGTTATGGTCTGGATAAGTTTCCACTGTGGAAGACGTGCATCGAATGTTGGTAAATCGACCCTGATCCACATGCCTGTGGATAGTCAAAATTGAAAGTTGGCACATGCCTGCGGATCTGATTTTGCAAGCCAACTTATGAGAAAGAACCCACAGGGTTATCCAGATTTTATGTGTCTTGAGTGTGGAATTCTTAGTTATCATTATCAGGCATTTACAATACTTATCATTTCCTTTGTGGAAAACCGAAAAGCGGTAAAAAACGGGAATTTCAAATGGTAAAGAAGATAGAGGCGGCCGAATTTGTACAAATTTCAAGGGAATTGCCCGTTTTGGATGTGCGTTCGCCCGGCGAATTCAAGCAAGGGCATGTGCCCGGAGCAATTTCATTTCCGCTGTTTGACGATACCGAAAGGGCGGAGGTGGGTACACTTTACAAGCAAGTCGGTCAAGTACAGGCGGTCGAGCGTGGGCTGGAAATCGTTGGCGGAAAAATGCGTGGGATGTTTGCCGAAGGGTTGGCCCATGCCAAAAATGGAAAGCTGATGGTGCATTGCTGGCGAGGAGGCAAGCGGAGCGAATCGGTGGCGAATTTGTTAGCGGTCGCTGGTTTGGAAGTCTATTTGCTGAATGGCGGTTACAAGTCGTACCGTCGTTGGGTTTTGGAGCAATTCCTTCCAAAACAGAATTTTCTCGTCATCGGCGGCCTGACCGGCACGGGAAAGACGAGAATTTTGCATCACCTCGGCATGATGGGACAGGCAATTTTGGACATCGAAGGCCATGCAGCCCACCGCGGGTCGGCCTTCGGCCGACTTGGACAGACCGTTTACGTTTCGCCGCAACAGTTTGAAAACGGAATGGCCAACGATTTGGCCGTTTTGAATGGACGCAGCATTTGGATTGAAGACGAAAGTCGGGTCCTGGGCAGCCTCATTTTACCGCAGGCATTCTGGGATCAAAAGCAGGCGGCCCCGGTCTTTTATGTTGAGATTCCGGATGAAGATCGGGTTCGTATGCTGCTTGAGGACTACGGATCGGTAGACCATGCGGGCGTTGCAGCTTCCATTGCCAAGATCACAGAAAATTTGGGTGGCCTTCGGGCGCGTCAAGCACTGGATGCACTGGAAGCAAATGATGGGGAGGCGTTGACCAGGATGCTGCTGGCCTATTACGACAAACTCTACCGCAACTCGCTTTCGGTAAAGTCCCAAGAAAATGTACACCACCTCAAATTCGAGCGGTTTGATCTCGGTGAGATTTCTCAAGCGTTGATGGAAAAGGCGACGGAACTCGGTTATGCGCTCGGCCCGACATTGACACATATATAAGGTGTGCTGCTTGATCCTGGAGGGAACTAAATTTTCGCTGTAGCGGTGTCTTGGGATTGGCTATTTCTAAAAACGCAAAATCCACTTAAATTTGATCATGATGAATGCCTTTCTCGCTCCCAAGCACTTGCGGTCCATGCGGATGGTGGCCATATTGGCAATTGGTTTCATGACATTGACCAGTGGCAGCGTCAAGGCATGGGGATTTTGGGCACATCAGCGCATCAACCGGATGGCGGTATTTACGCTTCCGCCACAGATGATGCATTTTTACAAGAAGAATATCGACTACCTGACCGACCATGCGGTTGATCCCGACATGCGTCGATACGCAGTAGACGGCGAAGCCGCCCGTCATTACATCGACGTGGATCATTATGGGGAATACCCATTTGAAATGGTTCCACGCAAATGGCAGGATGCCGTGGACAAGTTCACGGAGGATTCCTTGATGGCCTATGGCATCGTGCCTTGGCACATACAAAGGCATTATTTCTGGTTGGTCGATGCATTCCGCGAAGAGAATCCGGCAAAAATTTTGAAGGCAAGCGCCGATATCGGGCACTACATCAGCGACAGCAACGTGCCTTTGCATACAACCGAGAACTACAATGGTCAATTTACCGGCCAAAAGGGAATTCATGGCCTTTGGGAGTCAAGATTGGTTGAGCTTTTTGCCTTGGATTACGACTTTTACATTGGTCAATCGGCCTATTTCGGTGATATGAACGCCGAAGCATGGCGTTGGGTGCTTGAATCCCATCTTGCACTGGACTCTGTGCTGAGTTTTGAGAAGAAATTGACTGAAAAAATGTCATCTGACCAGAAATACAGCTTCGAAAACCGAAACAACGTCTTGGTCAAAGCCTACAGCAAGGCATTTTGTACTGCATATCACCAAATGCTGAGTGGAATGGTCGAGCGCCGCATGCGCGCATCCATTGCTCGTGTCGGTTCGGTTTGGTACACTGCCTGGGTCGATGCAGGTCAGCCCGATTTGAAGAAACTGCTCGAAAAAGAGTTGATAGAGGAAAAAGAAACCGAGGATAAAAAGTTGAAGATCAATGACAGGGAGGCTGGAGACATTGGAGCCGTCCTGGATCCGCGGGAAATGCTTTTTGGCACGTGTTGCGGCCATCGCATGGGCCCATGCAACGAGAAGATGCCTCAGATCGACTCTTGCAATCCAATGCTGAAATCCGGAGGAGTAGCGAGATCAGTTCCGGATCAGCACGGCCATTGAAATTGGCTTTTGCAACACCAATAGTTGCAAAACCAAACTATTTTCGCACTTTTAGCGGTAGAGAAAAGCGAAAGTATTTGTTGATGATCCAAAAGTCCGTTCCATCTAGTCGCATCGCATTTTGTGTCACCGCATTGGTGCTCATGTATTTGTTGCCTGTGCGGCTGCACGCACAAGACAGTTATCAGTCGCTGTACAATGCAAATGCGATCCAAAAGCACAAGATCCGATGCATGACGGTGGAGTTTTTTGCGGCTGCAGGGGGAGTGGATTCTGTTGTGCCAGGCTCCCGAATTCCTGACTACCGTGAACGCTTTTTCTACAACGATAGTGGCCAAATCGAGCGATACGAGGCAGTCAATCCCAATATTCGGCTTCAAAATCAATCTGGTTCGCAGTTAAGCGCGCGCTATGAATACAGTGACAATGGCCTTACCACTCATCGTCACGATACGACTGTATTTGGAAACAGCAGTGAATGGCATTTCCGCAAGGATGCGCAAGGTCGTCGTTTGGGTGAGGAAATGTTTTTGCCTGATATTGAGCAGCCCGTTGCGACCCGACAGTATTTTTACGACTACAAGGGACGGTTGGAGAAGCGCAAAACCGTACATGGCCACAACAATCCCGGCCGCAAAGAAGATTGTGCGCTGACCTTCTATGTCCATGATTATCAGAGCTTCAACGCAACCGTTCTCTCTTCACAGGAAATGGCGCGTTGCGTCTGCGAATTGGAATACCTTGACGTGGATCGCAGGCCGGTGAGAAGGATTGCCTACGATTCGTTGGGTGTCATGACCGAAACCGTGCTGCTCAATTACGACCATACAGGAAAGCCGATCAGGCTTGAAATTCGCGATAAGTCCGGGATCAATGTCGTCGCGTTTGCCGACATCATCTATGAGCGCAACGGTTTGGTGAAGGTAAATATCAGCGGAAGTGGAAGCATTTTTGATGCTGAACTCTCAAAGCTCGCCACCCGTAGCCGCGAATTTATCACCGACCATTGGGCAGATTGGCGCCTGTTGCGGGAAATCAGGATCCTTCAAGGAAAACGTGAATTTGCCCGTTACCTTTTCAGCTACGACCTCCGCAGTTAGGATTTTGCAGGACCATTGTAGTAATCCATCAGGCTGAGTTTGGCAAGAATGGCCTCTGTGGCTCCCGTCTTGCTTTTCATATAGGCGATGTTTTTCGATCTCGCATCCGCCAGCAATTCCGGATCCGTCAACCATTGTTCCAGCGCCAAACGCAGTTCGTCCGAGTCGTTGACCATAGTCGCGGTACCGAGTTTGACCATGTCTACAGCTTCTTCGAATCGCGTGTGATTCGGCCCAAAAATCACGGGATTGCCGTAGATCGCAGGTTCTTGCGTATTGTGAATGCCCACACCAAAGCCACCACCGATGTAAACCACGTCTGAATAATGGTAGAGGCGCGAAAGCATCCCGACATTGTCGATCCAAAGCACGTCGGTGGAGTCGATGGCCTGATCCAGTTGACTGTACTTTGCCATGTAATCGGGGGAGGATGCGATCAAACGGTCGATGTGTTGCGGATGGATTTCGTGGGGGGCGATGATCCAGCAAAGATCTGCACGCCGCATGCTTTTGATCACGGAAAGGACGATGTTTTCGTCTGGCGGCCAAGTACTTCCGACGACGATGCATCTGCGGTGCCTGACAAATTCTGCGATTCCCGGAACCTCCTGAAACTTGGAGGGCAATTCGGCAACCCGGTCAAACCGCGTATCTCCTGCAACGCTGATGCGGTCAGAGCCGGTAAATTTCTCCAGCAGGATCGCGCTGCTTTTGTCTTGGGTGAAGATCCAGGAAAATGAGCGAAGCGCCCTGCGGTAGGAAAATCGAAGAATGCTTTTGAAAAACTTGCTTTGTTCGCGCATCAGCACGCTCACCAGCACCATGTGGATCGAGCGTCGGTGCGTTTCCTCGATGAAGTTGAGCCAAAGATCGTATTTCACGAATACAACGAGGCTGGGCTGCACAATGTCTAAAAAGGTAATGGCATTGCGGCGGGTGTCGAGCGGAAGGTAACAAATATGGTCGGCCAGCGGGTAGCCCTTCCGAATTTCATAGCCGCTTGGGCTGAAGAAGGTGAGAAGTATCTTTTGCTCGGGGTGCGAAGCTTTGATGGCCTCGATCAATGGTCGGCCTTGTTCAAATTCGCCGAGGGACGAGCAATGAAACCAAACCCAATTTTCACCGTCCTTCACACCGTCAGCCAGGCGCTCTTGCCAATCCCATCGGCCTGCTATCCACAACTTGGCTTTCTCATTGAAAACCGATGCCAGCCCGATCGCCCAGCGGTACGCCCAAATGCCGATGTTGTAGAATATGCGCATGCGAAGGGGAGGGGTACAGCGGGTACCTTTTAGTAATAGTATTCTTTTTCGGGGGCAGATTTGTAGATCGGGAAGGTCCAGCCCGCTTTCAATCCGACGAGAAGGTCCAGCCTTTTAGCCTCATCCTTCACCCCGGTATCAAAATTAAAGTCACGACGCGACTGCGTAAAGCTTTGGCTGAATTCTGCACCGACAAAAAAATTGGTGAATCGATTGTTGCCAAAGTGTCGAAAACCAAACCCTTGTACGAGCCCAAACCCATTCGTGAGCCGATCGTAGCCCTTTAAATAGGGTTTTGACAGATAGGGCACATTGTCCCCAATGGCTTGTACAGCAATTTTGTGCTGAATGAATTGGCCTCCCAGTTCCACGTAAATCCCCGAATTGAGATTCTTTTTGTTCAGCGGAAAGATTTTGCCCACGGTGAAGGGCACCACAAGTCCGCGGAGAAAGTAGCGCACCGTGTAAAATCGACCATCCGCCCCTAATGCCATGGTTTGGTATCCCGCAGAGTCACTTCCAATCAGTTGCACGACATTGCCAGCAACCGCTTCTCGGACCTCCCCACCAAAGAAAAATTTCAGGCCGGTGGATGCGTAGAAGTTGCTCGCAAGTTTTATCCCGCCCTCACCACCAATCTGACTGGAGAATCCGAAACGGTCGGCAAAGTCTCCGGCCGGCAAATTGGCGGAATAGACGATGCTGAGATGACCCATGGTAATCGCACTGTCCTGAATGCTTTTTTGTGCCATTCCGCTCAAACCGCATAGCAAGAGCGCAAAAAATAAGACATACCTCTTAATGATTGTCATTCGATTTCTGTACTTTTGGGCCTCATTTGGTAAAATTATCAATTTGCCGCACATTTTGGAAGGATCACTATTTGCTGCCGATGACACAGAAAGCGGATTACTTCGCACATGAAACGGCCGTGATTGACGAGCCGGTCCAAATTGGAAAAGGAACGAAGATTTGGCATTTTTCACACGTAAGCACCGGTGTTGAGATCGGGGAAGGCTGCAATTTCGGGCAGAATGTCTTCATTGGAACCGGTGTAAAGCTAGGCAACAATGTCAAGGTGCAAAACAATGTCTCGATTTATGCGGGCGTTGTCTGCGAAGACGATGTTTTCCTCGGGCCTTCCATGGTGTTTACCAACGTGATCAATCCCCGCAGCAACGTGAATCGCAAAAGTGAATACCGCGAAACGTATCTGGAAAGGGGCGTTACGGTCGGGGCGAATGCAACGATTGTATGCGGCGTGCGGTTGAAAAAGTTTGCATTCGTGGGTGCCGGAACGGTGGTGACCAAGGACGTGCCTGCCTATGCACTTGTCACGGGGGTCCCCGCGCGTGTGGCCGGATGGATGAGCGAGCACGGCGAAAAGCTCAAATTTGATGCAGAAGGCTATGCCATCTGCCCCGGAAGCGGCGAACGTTACCGCAAAATCGGAGATTTAGTAACCAAAATCGGATGACGACGATGGACATTAAGATGGTCGATACCGTCGGACAGTACCGACGCATTCAGGCAGAAGTCGATGCTGGCATCCGCGAGGTGCTCGAAACCGGAGCCTATATCAATGGTCCGGCAACCAAACGCTTCACTGAAAATTTTGCAAAATACCTCGGCGCAAAAGCGGTGATTCCCTGCGCTAACGGCACCGATGCACTTCAAATTGCCTTGATGGCCTTGGATTTGCAGCCCGGAGACGAAGTCATCACTTCACCGTTCACCTTTTTTGCAACGGCCGAGGTGATCGCCTTGCTGGGCTTGATCCCGGTATTTGTGGACATCAACCCCGAGACGTTCAACCTCGACCCGGCTAAACTGGAAGCTGCCATCACGCCCGAGACGCGCTGCATCATCCCGGTCCACCTCTTCGGATTGACCTGTGACATGGAACCGATCATGGCCTTGGCAGACAAACATGGCATCTGGGTGATCGAAGACAATGCGCAGGCGATCGGAAGCGAATACACATTCAAGGACGGACATAAAGAAAAAGCCGGGCTTATCGGCCATATCGGTTCTACATCCTTCTATCCCAGCAAAAACTTGGGTGCCTACGGTGATGCCGGTGCCTTGTACACCAACGATCCGGTCCTTGCCGAAAAATTGCAGATGATTTGCAACCACGGTGCCCGCAAAAAATATCACCACGAACGCATCGGCGTCAATAGCCGTCTGGACACAATTCAGGCCGCAGTGCTCGATGCAAAATTGAAACATCTGGACGAATATACCGCTGCACGGCAACAGGCGGCAGCTTGGTACGACGAGTTGCTCGGCAATGTGGAGGGCATCTCCATTCCGGGTCGGCCCGCAAATTCCACCCACGTGTTTCATCAATACACCTTGCGCATCCACGCCGGTCGCGAACGCCGGGACCGCCTGCAGGCGCAGCTTGCAGAGCGCAAGATTCCAACAATGGTCTATTATCCAGTGCCTTTGCATACGCAAGAGGCCTATGCTTCCTACGGATTCAACAAGGGTGATTTTCCCGTTTCCGAAGCAAGTTGCGAGCAAGTGATCTCGCTGCCCATTCACTCGGAACTTGACCGTGCGCAGGTCGAGTACATCGTGCAGCATTTCCTAGCTTGTTTTCACCAATAATCAAAGCTCAAAAGACACATGAAAATCGCAGTTATCGGGACAGGTTACGTAGGATTGGTAGGAGGCACATGCTTTGCCGAATCCGGCAATGACGTTCTCTGTGTGGACAATAACCAAGAAAAGTTGGCCAAACTCCGCTCGGGAGCCATTACCATTTATGAGCCAGGTCTTGAAGTTCTCTTCGAACGCAACAACAAGGAAGGTCGCCTGAGCTTTACCGACTCCGTCGAAGAGGCGGTTGCCTATGCGAGATCATTTTCCTTGCCTTGCCGACACCTCCGATGGAAGACGGATCTGCAGACTTGCAATATGTCTTGGCTGTCGCTGAGCAGATTGGCAAATGCATCAAGGATTACCGCGTGATCGTCAACAAAAGCA